>JAOXSG010000591.1 GCA_025800105.1 Cohaesibacter sp.
CCCCGAAGAGGACCCACGTGAACAAGATGATCTTGGTTCTGGTTCCAGACCAAGTGAAGCTGATCGCAAAAATGTGGGAAGATCAACTGCTGCACCAAAGGTTTACGGGCCTGGAGGTATGTCTTACGACCTTCCTCAGGCAGATGAACCAATGGAGAAGCCGAATGTAGACCTTCGACCTCGGAGTGAAAGTGTTGGTGCTAGTGCCAAACCAAAATCACGGCCACCAGCATCGAAATCACGGCCGCAATCGCCAGCATCAAAGGCGATGCCATCATCAAGCTCGGCAACAACACCGAGACAACCACCTTATCCACCATTGCCAACAAGAAGACAAGGTGAAGGTGCACGGCCAAGCACTTACGCAGCCGAGGAGAACGCCACAAATGAACCTTCTCAACCTTCGCAAATCCCTGTTGACCCACAAACAACCAATCAAGGAGGATGGGGACGCGATAGCTGGAATCAAGGTCGTGGCAAAGGAAGGTCCAAAGGAGGCAGAGGTTGGACCAGACGTACCAACCGAAACTGGGAGTATTACTCCGGATAACTATTTCAATGTGGAGAAAAC
>JAOXSG010000596.1 GCA_025800105.1 Cohaesibacter sp.
GACCCCCATGATGGAAGGGAACAAATGTCATTGGGTGCACATGTGATTGCACCCACATCAAAAATTGTTGCCCACTGCAGAAGTTTTTCACATCTTTTTTTGTTCGCCATCCTTCCCGCATAAAAGACCCAAAAAACCAGAAACATCCACAGTTCCACCCTGTTACCAACGGGCATGGCAACAAAAGGCTGCGAAGTTGAGCCCATAGAATAGTTGCTTGGCACACCACAACTCTACACCATTCCACGACACAGGGCTGGAAATCGAGGCTCGGTTTCCAGCAACACCACCGTCTGGAAATCGGGGCCCAATTTGAGCCGGGCACGGGGGGAACCGAGCCTCCGACCTTTTGCCTACCAGGTTGAGTCCTTACCAACTACGCCAAATTCGGGTGGCCAGCCCATCCATACAAGAGCGTTTGCTACATAGCCACCCCAGCCCGGCCACCCAAATCCAAACTCCAAAATCCAAAATCCAAAATCCAAACGGGCCTTGGATTTTGGATCTTGGATTTTGGATTTTGGATTTTGGATTTTGGATCTTGGATTTTGGATTTTGGATTTTGGATTTTGGATTTCGGATTTTGGATTTTGGATTTTGAGCACGGTTTGGATTTTGCATAAGATATTCCTACTACACGCCGACTCGGGTCGGCGGATTCGGGCAGTTGTTTCATTGGATTGGTCGCATATTTCTGTCACGAGAGTCGCCTTGGAAAGGCTACCTTTTAATCAGAAGTGGAAAAAAATCTTCCGGAGTAGACAATGAATGAATTTGGACGACTTTGCCTTAGAAACCATAAGATGCTGAATATATTTAGGTGCTAAGCTAAAATTCGTACTGCCACGCCTGCAGTAAGTCCTTCGCTCGCCATTTCCATCAAAATTTTCCCCAAGGTCTACCGTCGCAACTGAGCCAACTCTTGGAGAGATGAGAGATGACAAGTTGGAACCCGCATCTTTTCCA
>JAOXSG010000483.1 GCA_025800105.1 Cohaesibacter sp.
CTGGCAGCTGCCCTTACGACAGTCCCAACCAGAATCACCCGAGGTGACGATGAGACGGAGAGGTGCACATCAGAATGCAGCTCAGAGCTGCAGACGCAGACACTCAGAAGAAAGGTGTTACAATCAGATTGACGAGCAAGAATCCAGAGCACACCACAGACTGATGTAGCTCGTCCATACCAGAATATCCAGTCATCAGATCTCTAACCACTTTCTCAGACCTTTTCAGTAACAGCCACATATCTAGTGCAGAGGTCCTCGCCCGAAGGCTCATTGGTACATGCACTAGATAATCACCATTTGGACCATCACAACTACTCCCCCTTTATACGAGTGGTGTCCTCACCACTCTAAACCTTCTCTTCCTCGGGGTTGTCCTCCTTTAAATAGTCCTTCAATTGTGCAGGATGACTGAACTGTGAGGCCTGAACCCAACTTGCCTCTTCAACTGGATAACCTTTCCATAGAACTAAATATTCCTTTATAATCTTTTTATTTCTTTTAATTTTTCTCCAACGGAGGATTTTCTCAACTTCGTAGAATGGCTCTTCCACCTCAGGGGCATCCAACGGAATTGGCTGGTACTCTTGTAAGCTGGCAGTCCTCCAGTCCTTCAGAAGTGACACATGAAACACAAGGTGTATTTTCCAATTCTCTGGTAGGAGGAG
>JAOXSG010000485.1 GCA_025800105.1 Cohaesibacter sp.
TTGGACCCCATTTTAGGGTCCACATTGCCCATGTTTTTCGTAGGTGACGCCGGAAAAAAATCACATGTTGTGTAGAATGTTTGTGAGCAGGTTCCTTGTCTTGGCAACCACATGTCCTGGCACTGGGGAGGACCGTGCTGAAGGGGCTAATTTTTGGTACGCTTTTCTCCCCCCATTTTGGGGTCCAAAGACAATAGTTTTTTTTAAAGAAACGATGCTGAAGCCTACGTCTGGCCCAAGCCAGATACAAGACAAGCCCAGCAAAAGCTTAGATCAAATCCAGCCCAACGCAACTAACCTTCGGAAAAAAATTGTCCAAAGCACAAATGTCTGTGAAGTCAAACGTCACATGACAAAACAAAAACCTACAAAAATAAATTAAGACATGATAAAATATTGGGCGGCATCAAAAGCTATGGTTTTATGCATGGCGAGGCCTGGGCGAGGCCGGGCGAGGCCTCAAAACCTGAGTTTTTGCGCATGGCGAGGCCTAAGCGAGGCCGGGCGAGGCCCGCCATATCGCTAGAATTAGATTGTGATCTAGAAAGCGAGGCCGGTCGGGGACTCGGGAATTATAATACTTTT
>JAOXSG010000489.1 GCA_025800105.1 Cohaesibacter sp.
AGCCAAAATCAATAGCCAGGTGTGCTCTGCCAGAAAACCGATGGCCTTACCAGCAGCTTTGAAGAGGAAAGAAACAATCGATCCGAGCAGTCCAGGCAGAAGTGAGGCTGTTTTTTTGCCCAGATCTTTCAAACCGTTCCCCAGCGCCTTCCCAGTGGCTTTCAAAGCGTTGGTAATGACGCCAATGACGGCACCAATCGTGACACCAGCCGCAAGAAAGATTGCCGCCACCGTCACGCCATATTTTTTGAAGATCTCTTTGATTCTCTCTCGAAGTGGAAGAGCTCTTTCTCTCTCTTCGATCTGGGTTCTCAACCGAGCGAGCTCATCTTGTCTTTCTTAAACTCTTCCTTCTGCGGCTTCTCTTTCAAAAGGCGATGTTAACGGAATGACAACAACGACAGACCCGAGACTGCAACCGCGACAACAGCAACAGCTGTTTTGTTCACATCGTGAGACTCACTGCCGGAGCCCGCCGTTGGCGATGGTTCTTCTGTTTGCTCCTTTGGTGCTGACTCTTTTGTTTGAGCTGAAGAAGTTTGGGTAGCCGGGGCTGCTGCAGGCTTTGGATCTGTTTTTCTTGTTGCTTTGTGAATTGGATTGGAAGGGTGGCTGTTTGGTGGGTTAATTTTTGTAGGACCCCTTGCCATCAAGTGAAGGCCCGCTTTTTTTTGTGCTCTTATTCACATTGTTGTTTATTCCAAGCTTCATTCCTTGCGTTGCCTGCTTCAGCTGGTTGTTATAGCCCGTCACGCTCCCTGTGTTGATAACCATGTGCGATGGCATGAGCCAGGTCCCGGGGGCTGCCACAAAGTCC
>JAOXSG010000622.1 GCA_025800105.1 Cohaesibacter sp.
TCGTGGGCGGTTTGGGAGGGGGAGAGGGATGGATATGCGGCCTAAAAGTCTCAGACAGAGACTTTTAAATCGGGCACTTAAACAAGAGGCGGATGATGCCTATTCCGCAGCATCGGCATAGTCGCCTGTTTGGGCCGCGGGCCTGCTTTTCTTTGGCGTCAAAGCCACCACATCAGCCGCTTGCGGCGGCAGGCTGGCAACAGCGGCCCCACCTCCTGCAAGCCCTGCGCCCACATCAGCAGAGCCTGACAGGGTGCGCTTTTTCTTGCGGCGAATAAACAGCCCCATAATCCAGCGACCGGCAGGCAGCAAGGTCACCGTTGGAAAAGCCAACAAGACCGGAATCAGGACCAGCGTCAGGATGGTGGAGAAAGCAAGGCCGGAAATCACCGCCGTTGACAGCTGTACCCACCATGTGGCCGTGATGCTGCCAACGGAAATGATGCGTTCAAAGAAGTTGAAATTCACCTCGGTTGCCATGGGAACCAGCCCGGCAATAGTGGTGATTGTGGTCAACAAAATGGGACGAATCCGTTGTGCTGCCGTTTTAACAATCGCTTCAACCACGTCAATTCCGTCATGACGGAAGCGATTATAGGTATCAATCAACACAATGGCATTGTTGACCACAATCCCTGCCAGTGCCACCACACCAGTACCGGTCATAATGATGGAGAATTTCTGCCCCGTAATCAGCATGCCCAACAACACGCCAAAGATTGACAGAATAACCGTCGAGAGCGTCAGGAAGGTCTGATAAAAGCTGTTATATTGGGTGATCAGGATCATTGCCATGATGAAGAGTGCGCCAACGGCTGCTTTCATCAAAAAGATGCCGGATTCTTTCTGCTCTTCATCCGCACCACGGAATTTGAACACCACACCATCAGCCCAGCTCTGGCTATCGAGCCAGGCTTGAATTTCCTGCACCTTGGCATCCACTGTCGTGCCATCATCCTGCACCACAGTTGCTTTCACATTCATGGCAAAGAAGCCGTCACGACGGGTAATGGTCGAGACTTTTTGCTTTGGCTCAATCTTGATGAAATTGCTGATCGGAACCTGCCCATTGGGCGTGATCAGTTTCAATTGGCTCAATTGGTCCAGATTGCGCTGTTCTTGTGGCAAGCGAACCCGGATTTCCACCTCATCATCGGTATCATCCGGGCGATATTTGCCAATCATCACACCATTGGTCACCAATTGCACCATAGCCCCCACAGGCGCAATGGCGGCATTATACCGACCCGCTTCCTCGCGATCGATGGCCAGCTCCATTTCGATGCCGGGCAGGGGGCGGTCATCTTCCTGCTCAATCAAACCAGCCATCTGGTCAAAATGCTTGCGCACAATAGCGGTGGTTGCCACCACTTTGTCATAACTGCTGGAGGTGATTTGCAAGGTAATGTCCTTGCCGGTTGGCGGACCTCCCTGAACCTTCTGAATTTCGGTGCGAATGCCGGGAATCAGCGCAGCCTTTTGTCGAATATCTGCAAAAATATCATTGGCTTTGCGCCGAACGGCATAATCATTCAGTTCCATCGACAAAGTGCCAATGGTATCATTGGGTTTGTTGTTGGAGCCAAGAGCATTAAAGCCCCCACCACTGGAGCCAGAAGGCGTCGAGGTGGTGACCACATCGCGCACGCCGGAGGTGGAGAGGACGATATCTTCCACCTGCTTGACCAGCGCACGGCTTTCCTGCGCTGACATATTGCCCCGTGCCGACACAAAGACCATAGCAAGGCGCGGCTCTTCCTCAACGAAAAACTCAACCCCTTTGCTATTTTGCCCAAAAGTGGTCGTGATCAGGAAACCAGCCCCAAGCACCGCCCCAATGGTCAAAAGATTTCCGGCAGGTTTTCTAACCAGCCAATGCAAAAAGCGCACATAGATGCCAGTAAAACCGGTGACCTCTTTGGGGTCAAAATGCTCGCCACCTGACAAATGAGCCGCATTGGCCATTTCTTCTTCAGAGGCTTTTTTGCGACCAATAAAGCCACCCGTCACAGGCAAAAACACCATGGCTGTCAGAAGCGCTGCTGACAGAACGATGATCACCATGATCGGCAGATAGCTCATAAACTCGCCAGACACACCGGGCCACAACAACATCGGCAAAAAGGCAGCCAAAGTGGTCGCGGTGGAGGACGTGATAGGCCAGAACATCAGCTTGGCAGCACGAATATAGGCTTCTTTGCGCTCCATCCCTTCGGCGATTTTGCGATCGGCATATTCCACAATCACAATCGCACCATCAACCAGCATACCAACGGTCAGCACAAGACCGAACATCACCATCATATTCACGGTCATGCCGATGCCAGACAAAATCAGAAAACCAACCATGAAAGAGGTAGGAATGGCAATGCCAATCAACAAAGCCGAGCGGAAGCCAAGAGCGGCCAAGACCAGCATCATGACCAGCGCAATCGCAGTCAGGATAGAGGATTGCAGCGAGCCGAGAATTTCATTGATCGGTTTTGCCTCATCCAGCATGAAGTCAACCTTGATGGCCGGATTCCAGTCCTTGATCTGCTCGTTAACAACGGCTTGTACTGCCGCATTATTCTCAATGATATTGGTACCAAGACGCTTTTTGACCTCAATGGCAATAGCAGGGCTGCCATTGACCCGCGTAATGGCGGTGGGGTCTTTAAAGGTCCGCTTGATGGTGGCAATATCGCCAAGAGTGACCACACCCTCGCCATTCTGTTTGACCGGAATGGAGAAGACATCATCAGCACTTTCAATCAGGCCCGGCACTTTCACATTAAAGCGCCCCTGACCATTATCGAGAAAACCGGCAGGCACCAGCTGGTTATTCTGCGTAACAGCAGAAATCAGCTCATTCTGGGTCACATTATAGGATTCAAGGCGCATAAGGTCGATTTCAACCTCAAGCAATTCATCCCGATGACCGGTCAAATTGGCTTCCAGAACCGTCGAAATGCCTTCCAGTTCGTCTTTTAGCCGACGGGCATGACGATAGAGCGTGCGCTCTGGCACCGCGCCGGACAATGTGACATAAATGGTTGGCTGCAAAGAGAAATTGGTCTCGGAAATGGTCGGTTCATCCGCATCACCGGGCAATTCGGCCTGTGCCTGATCCACCTTGTCGCGAATATCGGCCAGCGCTTTGTCTTTTTCAAAATCGATGGTGAATTCCAGAATGATCCCCGCATGGCCTTCAGAGGCAATGGCGGTCATTTCTTTCAATCCATCCAGACTTTGCAGCTTGTTCTCCATAGGCCTGACAAGCAAACGCGCCGCATCTTCGGGCGAAATACCATTCTGGGTGACCGAAACATAAAAAACCGGCACATCAATATCAGGGTCTGATTCTTTGGGGATCGTGATATAGCTCATGATCCCGGCAGCAACCAGAACAATCATCATGGTCAAAACAGTCCTGCGTGCCCGCAGGATCACATCAAGAATACCCGTCATGATTTGCTATCCTCATTGCTGGCAGCAGCGGACTGGCGCGTGAAATCAGCAAAGGGCACAGCATCCACCTCTTGACCATCCTGAACATATTCCTGACCAACAACAATCAGCGTCACCTGATCAGGCAAACCGCTGACCCAAACCCCGTCTTTGGCACTGGAAAAAGACGTTAAAGGCACAAAGCGGGCTGTATTCTCTGTCAGTTGCATCACGCCGATTGTGCCATCATCGGCCAAAGTCAAATGGGCCGGGCTCATCAAATGGGCTTTGCTGGTTGGCAAATGCAAATTCGCCGTTGCCGTCACACCATCGCGCAAAGTACGCTCAGGGTTGGAGACTTCCACTTCCACCCGAAAAGTGCGGGTCTCGACATCGCTTGCCGTGGCCACATAGCGCACAAGCCCTTTTGTCGTCTCACCGGTCACCAGGGCAACATCGGCTTCCAGACCGGTGCTGACCTGCTTGATATCACGCTCAGACACTTGCCCGATAATCAGCATAGGGTCGGCATTCATCACAGTTGCGCAAGCTCCGCCACGGTTCAACTGATCCCCAATTTCCGCCAAAGGCCCTTGGATCAAACCATCAAAGGGCGCAAGAATACGGGTGCGAGAGACTTCCAGAGTGGCCTCTTCGACTTGAGCCAAAGCTGCATCGCGGGTGGCGCGCAAAGCGGTCAATTCAGCCTTGCTGGCAAAGCCTTTTTTCTTCAAGGATTCTTTGGCATTCAAATCAAAATCGGCTTTCGCCAGTGCCGCTTTTGCCTGCGCCAGACGCGCCTGACGCGAGCCTTTATCAAGCTCGCACAGCAAGTCACCTTTTTGCACCTTTTGGCCCTTGGCAATAGGGCGCGCGCGCACAATGGCATCGGTTTCAGAGCGCACCACAACCTTGATATCCGCTTGGGTGCGGCCTCGAATGGTCAAAAGATTATCCCGCTGCTGGGCTGTGAAGCTTTGAACCGCAACCCGTGTCAGGCTTGTCGCCTGATCACTCCCACGCAAAGCCGGAGGAGGGGCGCCATTTTCATCGGACTGGCCCGAAACAACCATGGTGCCGGTCGCCAGCCATCCTGTAATGCAAGCTGAGAATAGAAGAGCAAGCCCATAAGAGCCTTTTATTCGCAACGCCATTCTTCATTCATCCTTTTGATCAAAAGAGCCGGATCGGGAAAAGGCCTCTTTTGACGATATATGGCTCTTAATAGCCATGTGGTTGATATCTTTGTTTCATCTCCATAAGGGAGACAAGCCGCAGGCACATGACAGACGGTCACGATCCTGCTGCTAATGAGGGAGCGGTCTCGCTGACCAATTGCGGCGGCAAAATGCCATTGGCGATAGACACAAGAAGCGCTCTATTATCTCTTACATAGGCAATAGAGGCCGAAATAACATGTTCGCCATAGCGGCGCGTCCATTCACCTGCCGCAGCAAAAAGAGGATCATAGGCCCCGCCTTGCGCACAATTATTATCTGAACTGCCACATTGATTGATCTGATCCAGCTCTGCATGGAGTTGCTCCATACGCAAATCAAGCGCCTTTTCGATCACCTCTGGCCCCAGCAATTTGGCATAAATGGCAACCAGCAAAAATTCGGATCGAAAGATATCTGGCTTTGGCGGCTGGCACAATTCTTCCAAAAAAGCCTGCCGACCGGCATCGGTGATGGAATAGACCTTGCGAGCGGGTTTGCCATCTTGTGGCTCCAACCGACAGGTCACCAGACCCTCACTTTCCAAACGGTTCAGGGCAGGATAAATCGAGCCAAAACTTGCTTCGGTAAAATAGCTATAATCCCCTTCAGACGAGGCTTTGCGAATATCATAGCCAGTGGTGTCTCCACGAAACAAAATAGCCAGACATATGCCTTTCACATTCATATAAACTCTCCGCTGCCCAAAAGTCTGTGCACAGGATCATCGGGCGATCAGGCTATATCCGTCCTCTATATTTAAAATGAGACTATAAAGGTTGGATATATGCTGGTTCGATATAGTGGAGCTATATATATGCTGGTTTGATATATATGTCCAGTCTCAGAATGATCACTTACGTATTTTTACAAAATATAGAGAGGGACAACCAATCATCAATGCGGCGAAGGGTCTCAAGAGCGCATCTTGCCTTTGGATGAAGAAGCAAAGACAATAAAGCGAGGCAGACATGCTGTAATCTCGCTGATCTGCAACAGCAGCACAGCCGAATAAAGACAAAATAACGGTCAGATAGCTGATTAAAACACCAAACAATGAGATGACGTGAAAGATGCCAATCACCAACCTTGTGCCACCAGAGCGGCGTCAGGAAAAAGGCGTAAAAGGATTGTTCAAAAATCCTCTCATTCGCCTGCTGGCCATCAATTGGTTGATCGGCCTGTTCACCACCATTCTGATATGCACCGGCATCTTGATGACCAATGCTGCCGGAATGCAGGATTTGATCTGGAACAGCGAAAATCCGCTGGTGCCTTTGGCTTTGCTCTTTTTCGGCCTTTTGATCACCATTTGCAGCGTGGCAATGGGCGTTGCAGTTATGAGCTTGCCGCGGGAAGATTTGGGAGATGACCCCGACCGATAAAGACATAGTCCTTCATATCATACAGGGCGAAAAGGTTGCTCGGAGTTTCATTAAATGAAATCAGATAATGAAATTTTCCTGATTTTCGGTCTTTATTAGGAGAATATTCCGGCATCTTTTTGCCTATGCGGTGGAAAACCATCATACCTCTCGACATATATCAAAAATCATCTTGATCTATCTCAAAAGCGCGCAATCTGAATAGTTTTTAACAAAATATTTTATCCTATTGAAATTAAATGGATATTTTAAGTTAAAGAAATAATGTGCTGTATTGTGAAATCTCCCGATATTTTTTGCCAAAGGAAATTCTTGCTACTTTCGGATGATCCTGACTAGGCTTGCCAGCAGTGCGCCATGCGACTGCCAAAGGGCGGAATATCTGCTGAAAACACACAGCAAATCCGCAACAAAAGCAGGGCAGGGCATTCAGGCGAAAATATAACCGGAGGTGAACCATGCTCAAGAAAACACTGGCGGCTGCTTTATTGGCCAGCGTTTGCGCCCTGCCAATGATGGCGGCAACCGCATCCGCAGAAATTGTCTATCATCGGGGCAATACCGCTGATCCTGAAACTCTGGATCAGCATAAAACATCCACCGTCTATGAATCCCACATTTTGCGCGATCTTTATGAAGGGCTTTTGTCTTATAGCGCCGATGGCAAAACCATTCCCGGCGCAGCAGAAAGCTGGACCATCTCTGAAGACGGCAAAACCTATACATTCAAATTGCGCGCAAATGGCAAATGGTCCAATGGCGATGCAGTGACCGCCCATGATTTTGTTTATTCCCTGCGCCGTATCATGACCCCTGACACCGGCGCAAAATATGCCAATATTCTCTATCCGATCAAAAATGCCGAAAAAGTCAATAAAGGCGACATGAAGCCGCAAGAGCTGGCCGTCAAAGCCCTTGACGATATGACGCTCGAAATTCAGCTGGAAGCTCCAACTCCTTATTTCCTAGAGCTTTTGACCCATCAAAGCGGCCTGCCAGTTCATAAAGCCTCAGTCGAAAAACATGGTTCAGACTTTGTGCGTCCGGGCAATATGGTCACCAATGGCCCCTTCACTTTGGCGGAATTTGTGCCAAATAGCCATGTGAAAGCCGTTAAAAACAAGCATTTCCATGATGCCGCAAATGTCAAACTTGACGCAGTGATGTTCTACCCAACCGAAGATCGTGGCGCAGCCTTGCGTCGTTTTCAGGCTGGCGAATTGCATTCCAACAATGATGCGCCGACCGAGCAGGTCGCCTTCATGAAAAAGGAAATTGGCGACCAATTCCGCGTCGCGCCATATTTGGGCACATATTATTATGCGCTGAAAGCCGATAAGGAAAAGCTGAAAAATCCAAAGGTGCGCCGTGCGCTTTCCATGTCCATTGACCGCGAATTTCTGGCAGAAGAGATCTGGGGCGATACCATGGTCGCTGGCTATTCCTTCGTGCCACCAGGCATTGGCAATTATGGCGAGCCTGCCTTTGCTGATTATAAGGATATGGATCAGCTGGACCGTGAAGACGAAGCCAAAAAGCTCTTGGAAGAGGCTGGCTATTCCGAAGCCAAGCCATTGGAAATCGAAATTCGCTATAACACATCCGAAAACCACAAAAATACGGCTGTTGCCATTGCCGATATGTGGAAGCCGATTGGCGTGAAAGTAAAAATGCTCAACACCGACACCAAAACCCATTATGCGCATTTGCGTGACAAAGGGGATTTTGATGTCGCTCGTGCGGGCTGGATTGGCGATTATTCCGATCCACAAACTTTCCTATTTCTCGTTGAATCCGACAATGGTGGTTTCAACTATGCCAATTACAACAATGCGGATTATGACGCTTTGATGGATAAGGCGGCAATGACCGTTAATCTGGAAGAGCGGGCAAAAATTCTCAAACAAGCAGAAAGCCTCTTCATGCGCGATCTGCCTTTCATTCCGCTGATGTATTACGGCTCCTTGAATTTGGTATCACCAAAGCTCAAAGGCTTTAAAGATAACCTGCTTGATGTCCATCCAAGTCGTTGGATGTCCATCGAAGGCTAAGAAGACCAAAGCCTTCGCTTTTCTCTAATAAAAGCTGCCCCTCAGTCTCTCATTCGACCAAGGGGCAGTACCAATATGTCACCCTGTCAATGCATATGCAGACAGGGTGCCTTATGCCTGCTGCTTTACCAGATACAAGATAAGTCTGCTATAGCAGGAGCCAGCAGCATAAGAAACCTGAGGTAAACCGGCATGTTGCGTTATGTGCTAAAGCGCTTGTTAACTGCAATTCCGACATTATTTTTGATTGTAACCATCTCTTTCTTCCTGATCCGCGTCGCCCCCGGCGGCCCGTTCGATCTGGAGCGCCCACTAGAGGCCAAAGTGATGGAAAATCTCAATAAGATCTATCAACTCGATAAATCCCTTTGGGAACAATATGTCATTTATATGGGCAATGTTCTGAAAGGCGATCTAGGGCCAAGCTTCTTCTTCCGCGATTTCACGGTGGGCGATTTGTTCCGTCAAGGCTTGCCAATTTCAATCGAAATTGGTGGCTATGCTCTTCTATTGGCTCTCATCTTTGGTGGGGCTTTGGGCATTTTGGCGGCGCTAAAACAAAATAGAGCGCCAGATTATAGCGTTATGACGGTCGCAACTATGGGTATCACCATCCCCAATTTTGTGGTTGCTCCGGTTCTCACCCTCATTTTTGGCGTCGCTCTTGGCTGGTTGCCCGTTGGCGGCTGGAACAATGGCGCATGGCCAAACAAAATCTTGCCCATCATCACGCTAGCTTTGCCACAGGTGGCGATTGTGGCGCGTTTGACCCGTGGTTCAATGATTGAGGCTTTGCGCTCTCATCACATCCGCACAGCCCGTGCCAATGGCTTGCCAAGCTGGATGGTCGTTGTCGTCCATGCTCTGCGCGGGGCCTTGTTGCCGGTCGTCTCTTATGCCGGGCCAGCGGCCGCCGCCTTGCTCACAGGCTCTGTCGTCATCGAAACCATCTATGGCATTCCCGGTGTGGGGCGCTATTTCGTGCAAGCTGCATTGAACCGTGACTATACCCTTGTCATGGGAACGGTGATTGTGATTGCCGTCTTTATCATGATTTTCAACCTGATTGTTGACCTGCTTTATGCATGGCTCGACCCGCGTGTTCGTTACGATTGAGGCCAGCCATGAACAAAACAATGAAAAATGCAATGAAAACCCCCGCAGGCAGCCTGACCGAAACGGTTGTCGAGGCGCAAATCGGTCGATCCCTCTGGGACGACGCTTGGGCGCGACTCAAAGCCAACAAAGCGGCCATGGCCTCTTGTGTGGCGCTGTTTATCATCTCTATCGCCTGTTTTCTGGGGCCAGTCCTCTCGCCCCATGGCTTCGATACGGTTTATCGCAATTATGTGAAAGTACCGGCCTCCCTGACAGCTTATCCAAGAAATGAAGCTGTCGAGCCAGCGATGGTCAAAGCCCTGAAACGGGCGCGCCTTTCCATCGAAAGCTTTACCATTGAAGGCGATCAGATCACTGCCAAGGTCTCATCCCGCCGCGAAATTCGCGAGCGCTCTTCGCAATATGTTGACCGTTCAGATTTGTTCAAAAATGCCAAATTGAAAGACTTGGCCGATGACAAGCTGACGGGTACTTTGGTGGCCGAGATTGATCGCAAGCATTTCTATTTTGGCACCGATGCCAATGGCCGCGATTTGATGACCCGCACCCTTATCGCGGGGCGTGTGTCGCTGGTCATCGGTCTGTTGGCCTCAAGCGTTGCCCTGTTGATTGGCGTGACGTATGGATCGCTGTCCGGCTATTTCGGTGGGCGTGTTGATCTGGTCATGATGCGTGTCGTCGATGTGCTCTATTCCCTGCCATTCATCTTTTTCGTCATTTTGCTTGTCGTGTTTTTCGGGCGAAATTTCATTCTGATGTTCATAGCGGTTGGGGCTGTGGAATGGCTGGATATGGCAAGGATTGTCCGTGGCCAAACCCTCTCCATCAAACGACAGGAATATGTCTTGGCAGCCGAAGCCATGGGCGTTGGCACAGGCGGTATTTTGAAACGCCACATCATTCCCAATACTTTGGGGCCGGTGGTGATTTTCGTCACGCTTCTGGTACCAAAAGTCATCTTGCTGGAGAGCTTCCTGTCTTTCCTTGGCCTTGGGGTGCAAGAGCCTATGACCTCCTGGGGGGTCTTGATCTCCGAAGGCGCACGCAATCTGCAAGGCGCCAGCTGGATGTTGATTTTCCCATCCATCTTCCTGACCACCACGTTGTTTGCGCTGAACTTTATCGGCGACGGCCTGCGTGATGCGCTGGATCCAAAAGATCGCTAACGGGAGACAGGGACAATGACAAACAAAACACACCCCCTTTTGGACGTGAATGATTTGCATGTGCGCTTCTCCACCAATGATGGCGCTGGCGTCCATGCGGTCAAAGGCATCCATATGCATATCAACAAGGGCGAGACCGTCGCCGTGGTTGGTGAATCCGGCTCTGGCAAAAGTCAGGTCATGATGTCCGCCATGGGATTGCTGGCCGATAATGGCTGGGTTGAAGGCTCGGTCAAATATGATGGGCAAGAAATTCTTGGTCTCTCAAAGCGCAAACTGAACAGCTATCGTGGCTCCAAAATGACCATGATCTTTCAGGAACCCATGACCTCGCTTGACCCGCTTTATACGGTGGGGCGGCAAATTTGCGAGCCTTTGATTGTTCACCAGAACATGAACAAGAAGGCAGCCATGGCCCGAGCGATTGAATTGCTGGATCTGGTGGGCATTCCCGACCCAGCCAAGCGCATCAAGGCCTATCCCCATGAAATGTCTGGCGGTCAACGCCAGCGTGTCATGATTGCCATGGCTCTTGCCAACAATCCCGATTTGCTGATTGCCGATGAGCCAACAACGGCACTGGATGTCACCATTCAGGCGCAAATCCTGCAATTGCTGGCCGAGCTGCAAAAGAAGCTGGGCATGGCCATCCTCTTCATCACCCACGATTTGAACATCGTGCGCCGTTTCGCCGATCGCGTTTATGTCATGAAGCGCGGCGAAGTGGTGGAAGAGGGCGAGACCAAGGCCATCTTTGATGGACCGCAGCATGATTATACCAAAATGCTGTTGGCAGCAGAGCCAGATGGCCGCAAAGACGCCCCGGCAAAAGACGCCGATGTCTTGCTGGAAGGGCAGGGCGTCAATGTCACTTTCAATATTGTTGAAGGCTTGTTTGGCGGTCAAAAGAGCGAACTAAAGGCCGTCAACAATGTCGATATCACACTGAAACGTGGCCAAACCATCGGCATCGTTGGCGAATCCGGTTCCGGCAAATCCACCCTTGGCCGGGCATTGCTCAAACTCAACAACTCCACCGGCAAGGTCTTGCTGGATGGAGTGGATATGAGCGTGATCAGTGATGGCGATATGCGGGCCCATCGCCGTGAGCTGCAATTGGTCTTTCAAGATCCCTTCGGCTCCCTCTCACCGCGTATGATGGTGGGCCAAATCATCACCGAAGGCCTTTTGGTGCATGAGCCGGGCCTGACCGCCAAGGAGCGCGATCAAAGAGCGATTGAGGCCTTGCAGGAAGTGCAGCTGGATCCGTCCATGCGCAATCGCTACCCGCATGAATTTTCAGGTGGCCAGCGTCAGCGTATCGCCATTGCCCGCGCTATGGTGCTCAAACCACGCATTGTGGTTCTGGATGAGCCAACATCGGCCCTTGATCGCTCTGTACAGAAGCAGATTGTCGAGTTGCTGCGTGATTTGCAGCAAAAGCATAATCTCTCCTATCTCTTCATTTCTCATGATTTGTCTGTTGTGCGTGCCATGTCAGATTATGTCATGGTCATGAAACATGGCGTCATTGTCGAGGAAGGCCTGACCGATCAGGTCTTTGATGAACCAAAAGAGCTTTATACCCGCCAATTGATGGCAGCGGCTTTCGATCTGGAACCAATTTCGGCATAAAGGCTTTCAAACAAAAATAAAAAGCCGGATGGATAGTCCCCATTCGGCTTTTTTATGATCGGTGTCTGGCTTTAATCCTGACCGGCAACTGTGCTGCGTCGCTCTAACAAGACCACATCCCGCCATTGGTCCTGCATCGGTCCATACTGCATTTTGCCCAGTTTCTCACGAAGACCCAACCGCTTGAAGCCCAAGGCTTCATGCAAGGAAAGACTGGCGAGATTTTCCGGGAAAATACCAGCCTGCAACGTCCAGATGCCATCCTTCTCTGACGCATCAATCAAAACGCCTAGCAAGGAACGCCCGACACCTTTCCCTTTGGCATGATCGGCAATATAAACACTGACTTCAGCAACTCCGGCATAAACACAGCGCGAAGACACACCGCTCAAAGCGGCCCAGCCCAAAATTTGCCCGCTATCATCACACGCAACAAAACGACAGGCCGGTAAATAGCCCGCATCCCAGTCTGTCCAATCCGGGGCTTGGCTCGCAAAGGTGGCGTGGCCCGTCTCAATGCCTTGCTGATAGATTGCAAGAATTGCGGCTGCATCATCCTTATGCATGGGACGGATAGAAGAAAAAGACTTGGTCATGGATTGCTCATTTCTTTTAAAAAGATGGGCAATGCATCATAACGGCTCTTTGCTTGAGATCAAGCAATGGCTTCAAAGAGCGAAGGGGTCAGAATAGATAAACCCCACCAGCAAGAGAAAAAGCAAATAGAACAATGAGAAGAATGAAAATTTGAAGGGATTTTGAAAAAGCTGGCTCACTGTCAGACATGCTATGGCCTTTGGGTCGAGAAGAGGAAGGCAAAATTAAACTGGCTTATAAAATACCAGAAATTAGAACTCTGCCTAGCATCCAAAAGGTCGCAGCCTTAAAACCTCTATTTTCATTGATTCATAGTTTGCAAACCATCGCGATATAGACTGACAGTCCATCAGGTATGCAAGTCGGGTCTTTCATATCTTGCTTTGTTATCGCGTGCCAAAAGCATCAGCAGAGAAAAGGCAAGCCGTGAAAAGGGGGGAAGGGGACATATCATACTTGATGAAAAATGGGGATCAAAAGACAAGCAAAGCGCCGTATCATGCAACAGAATAATGATCAAAACAGGCACCTGAATGCAGGATCATATGCCCACACGGCACAGCCCGTGCAGGCCAATCAGCAATCTGCACAGCAGCCCGCACCAGCAGTCCGTCGCGGCCCCTATATTCCCCCGCCGCCACCAATGCAGCCCGTACCGTCCGCGCCGATCCGATATGCGCAGAATGCTAAACCTGCCAATCCTGCCAAGGCTGTTAGGCCAATACAGTCAGCGATCACACGTAAAAAACTGCAACAGATATTAAACTCCTTAAAGCCACTGGCAGAAGAGATAGCCAGGCAAGCTCCCATTCTTTGGGCGAAAAGCCGCCTTTTATTGAATGATTTGAAAAAGAACCAGTGGCACAAAACCGCCATAGAATTTGTCGTCTATATGCTGTTTTTGCTAGGGGCTATCAGTGGCACAGCCATTGGCGGCGGTTATGTTCTTAATGTGATCAGCGAAAAAGTGCAGATCATCAGCAGCGATTTCAATACTGATCCGTCAAAAGGACCAATGACCACCGCCCATTTGACGCAATAGGCGGATATTTTCAAAGACAGACGAGAAAAAGCGGCTATGAAAGCCGCTTCATATTCATGAGTCTAGCCTATTTGGCGATAGAGAAAGGCAAGGCAATTTTGTCCTGCTTTTCGGAATATTTATCCTTGATGACATAATGCGATTCATATTGGCCTTCAGGTAAGCCAGTCAAATCCACTGTCAAGTTCAAATGAACTTCCTTGTTATTGGCACCCAAAGGCAGGTTCAACGTCAAGAAATCAGAGCGTTGCAGCAAAACCTCTCCCTTGGTGTTTGACAGGGAAAAATCAATCAAAAAGCCAGCTTCGCGATTGCCATTGGCATCTTTGCCATAGGTAAAGCCAATCGGCTCGGCATAAATGATGTGCGATTCATTGGGCTTGAAAACCGCTTGCTCTTTGGCCTTGAAGCGACGAAAAGCATAAATTTCCTGCACATATTGCGCATTACGTATCTTGAGCGGCAGTTTGGCCCAAACCTTGTCATTCATCTCCAATAAGGCATCATAAGCCGCAACCGGCTGACTGGAAGCCAGCAAATCTTCGACTTTTTGTGCAGAGACAGTCAAATCGCCCGCAAAGGCAGATGTGGATACAATCAAACCGCCAACAAGGCTCAATAAACGCAAAGTCTTCTTCATCAATAATCCCTCAATAATGACGTTCTGATGCGCAGCTGAAAAGGATTATATGGACAATCCAAAGCAAAAGCACATGACCAAAGAACGATACCTTTCAAAGCGATTGGCACGCATCACGATATGGTATAGCCCGAAAAATCCCATTATGCCGATTTATGACCAAGAGAGGAGAGAAAAGACAAAATCACCATCAGTATGGGGACAAGTGAATTAGGTTAGGGAGCCTTGAAGGTCAGGTTTCAATGCGCTTTTCTAGTGTGTCTTATGGGCTTTGCGGCTTTGTTTCTTGACAATGGTTTCTTTTGAAACTAATTTGCTCTCAGTTTGATTATAGTCGCAAATTCTGGCCCTCTTTGGCTGGATTGCGGGGGAATTGGGCAGCATTGTCTGGGTGGAGAAGCAAAGAGGGACGCAGATGAAACTCGCAACATTGCGCGATGGCACCAGAGATGGTCGACTGGTTGTTGTTTCCAAAGATTTGAGCCGCTATACACCGGCCACAAATGTAGGCAAAAGCATGCAGGCCGCGCTTGATGATTGGGCTTGCACAAAACCACAGCTGGAAGCTTTGGCGCAAGGTCTGGAAGATGGCCGTATCGCAGGGGAGGCCTTTGATCCGGCTAAATGTCTGTCGCCTTTGCCCCGTGCCTATCAATGGGCGGATGGTTCTGCCTATGTCAATCATGTGGAATTGGTGCGCAAGGCGCGCAATGCCGCGATGCCTGAGACTTTTTGGACTGATCCTTTGATGTATCAAGGAGGCTCGGATGCGTTTCTGGCCCCGACCGATCCCATCCAAATGGGGGATGAGGCGTGGGGCATCGATTTTGAGGGCGAGATTGCTGTCATTACCGGTGACGTGGCAATGGGAGCTGATAGCGATGCCGCTGAAAAAGAAATTCGCCTGCTGATGCTGGTCAATGATGTGTCCTTGCGCGGTTTGATTCCGGCTGAATTGGCCAAGGGCTTTGGGTTCTTCCAATCCAAACCTTCATCGGCTTTTTCTCCCGTTGCAGTGACGCCAGATGAATTGGGCGATGCTTGGCAAGAGGGCAAAGTGCATCTGCCGCTTGAGGTTACATATAATGACCAGGCTTTTGGCAAGGCAGAAGCCGGCATTGATATGACCTTTAATTTTCCCACGCTTGTGTCCCATGCAGCCAAGACGCGCCCATTGGGGGCCGGGGCCATTGTTGGCTCTGGCACTGTGTCCAACAAGCTCGATGGTGGACCGGGCAAGCCCGTTTCCCAAGGCGGCGTTGGCTATAGCTGCATCGCCGAAATTCGGATGATTGAAACCATTGAAGAGGGCGCACCAAAGACGCCTTTCATGCGCTTTGGTGACCGGGTTGAGATTGAAATGAAAGATGCGTCTGGCCAATCCATTTTTGGCAAAATTTCGCAAAAAGTGGAGAAATATGATGGCTAAGGCATTTGCTTCTTCTGCCGATTTAGGGGAAAAAACCATCAGCTTTGATGAGATTGGCCCCGGTCTTTATGCATTTACAGCGCAAGGCGATCCCAATTCCGGTGTGATTGTCGGCGATGATTGCTGCATGGTGATTGATGCGCAGGCAACACCAGTGGCCGCCCAAGAGGTCATAAAGCGTGTGCGTGCTATCACGGATAAGCCGATTAAATATGTTGTCCTGACCCATTATCATGCCGTGCGCGTGCTGGGGGCATCGGGCTATGGGGCCGAGCATCTGATCATGTCTGACAAAGCCCGCTCTATGGTGGTGGAACGCGGGGTTGAGGATTGGGCCTCTGAATTTGGCCGTATGCCGCGTTTGTTCAAGGAACCGGATTCTATTCCCGGTTTGACATGGCCGACCTTAACATTCAAAGACCGAATGAGCGTTTATCTGGGCAAGCGCCGAGTGGATTTGATGCATCTGGGCCGTGCGCATACAGCGGGCGATATTGTGGCTTGGGTGCCGGATCGCAAGGTGATGTTTGCTGGCGATATTGTGGAATATAAATCGGCCTGTTATTGCGGTGATGCCCATTTCACCGATTGGCCAACCACTTTGGATAATATTGCAGCCATGCAGCCGCAAGCTTTGGTGCCGGGCAGGGGAGCAGCTCTCACCACTGCTGACATGTGTGCGGAAGGCATAAGATTGACACGGGATTTTCTGGTTAGCCATTATGAGCCTGTGGCACGGGCAGCTGCGCGTCAGGCCCCGTTGAAAGAAGCATTTGATATGTGCCGCGAGGTCTGTGATCCAAAATTCTCTGATTTTGTCATCTATGAGCATTGTCTGCCTTTCAATGTGGCGCGCGCCTATGACGAGGCCTCTGGCATTGACAATCCCCGGATCTGGACAGCAGAGCGGGATGTGCAAATGTGGGATGATTTGCAACTGAGCTAGCAGATAAACCCATTGCCTTGATCTTTTGAAAGCTGCTTTGAGCCTTGTGCTTGAAGCGGCTTTTCTTTTGCTCTGGACTTGCTATCGTTTGCGCAAAATCCTTCAGATTCGTACAACATTAAGGCATGGCCCATGGAGCGACCAGATAGGCAAAAGCAAAGAGCAGAGGCTGAACAGGACGGCATCTGGCGGGTGCCGCCGCTTTGGCTGGTGGTTGGGTGCTGGTGCCTTGCCTTGGGCTCTGGTCTGGTTTTGTTTGTCCATCTTTTACCAGCTTTGCAGACCTTGGCCGGAGGGCGTTTGCCAGACCAATTGCCCTTTGGCTATAGTCTGGAGGACGCGCGGGGCATCGTCTATCACCTTGGGCCAGAGGGCCGGCAGGCGGTGCAATCTCCTTATCTTTTGCTGGATATTGTGTTTGCTCTTGGCTTGTCTTCTGCCCTTTGCACAAGCAGTCTGAGACTGATGGGATATATCGGAGACTTTGGCAATCGCTTTGCCCGTTTGCTGCCCGTCATTGCTGTGGTGATGCCGATCTTGGCGGGATTGTTCGATCTTTGGGAAAATTGGCAAATCTGGCGGATGATGGAGCTTGGACTGGATATCCGTCAGGGAGATATTGCATCATTAATCCGTGCGACGAGCTTTAAGTTTGGATTTTATCTATCTGGAATATCAGCATTTATTATTCTTTTTGTAATTAAACTATTACATAAAGAAGGGCGATAAATGTGAGGATAAGTTTTCCTTTTGCTACAGGTTATAAAAAATCCCGACGCAAGCTCATTGCGCCGGGATTTTGTTTAATTAACCGAATTTCAGTTATTTTTCTTTGCCTTCCTGAAACATTTCCGAATAATCGACAGCCACTTCATAATGGGGATCTTCGATCACCGAGACCTCAATGAACCGGTCAGCTTTTTTCAGGAGCTGGACGCAATCTGGTGACAGATGGCGCAGATGCAGCTTTTTGCCCTGCTCTTCATATTTGGTGGCCAAGGCGTCAATGGCTTGCAAGCCTGAATGATCCCAGACGCGGGCATCCTTAAATTCGATGACCACGTCATCCGGGTCGGTCTTGGGATTGAACAATTCTGCAAAACTGGCGACAGAGCCAAAGAAAAGCGGGCCGTGCAATTCATAGACTTTCCAGCCATGCTCTTCTGTGCCGACGCGCACATCAATGCGTTTGGCGGCTTCCCAGGCAAAGACCAGAGCAGAGACAATGACACCAACGACAACGGCAACCGCCAGATCGGAATAAACGGTGACAGCGGTAACCAGTACGATGACAAAGGCATCATGACGGGGGATCTTGGTCATGATTTGCAGGCTCTTCCAGGCGAAGGTGCCAATCACCACCATGAACATGACGCCCACAAGAGCGGCCAGCGGAATTTGCTCGATCAATTGCGAGCCAAACAGGATGAAGGCCAGCAAAAAGAGGGCCGCCGAGATACCTGACCAACGCGTGCGTCCACCTGATTTCACATTGATCATCGACTGGCCAATCATGGCGCAGCCCCCCATGCCACCAAAGAAGCCGGTCACGACATTGGAAGCGCCTTGGGCAATACATTCTTTTGAGGCGCCGCCATGGCTATCGGTCATCTCTGAAACCAGATTGAGGGTCAAAAGGCTTTCAATCAGGCCGATGGCTGCGAGAATAGCTGCATAGGGAAAGATGATCTGGATGGTTTCAAAATCAATTGGCACCATAGGAATATGGAATTGTGGCAGCCCACCGGCAATGGCGGCCATATCGCCGACGCGCGGGATATCAAGATCCAGCCCGATAACCAGCAGCGAGACAGCCACAATGGCCAACAGGGGAGCGGGAATAGCCTTGGTGATTTTGGGAGCAAGCCAGATTAGCGCCATGGTCAGGACAACAAGACCAAGCATAATAACAAGAGGCGTGCCGCTCATCCAGACCAGATCGCCAGCAGCATCCTTGACCTTGAATTGGGTCAATTGGGCCAGACCAATGACAATGGCCAGACCATTGACAAAGCCCAGCATAACCGGATGGGGGACCATACGGATGAATTTACCCCATTTCAGCACGCCTGCCATGATTTGCAAAATGCCCATCAAGACAACGGTGGCAAACAGATATTCCACGCCATGATTGACCACAAGGCTAACCATGACAACAGCAAGTGCGCCGGTTGCGCCGGAAATCATGCCCGGCCGTCCGCCAAATACCGCTGTGATCAGGCCAACAATGAAAGCCGCATAGAGGCCAACAAGTGGATGGACTTGTGCCACGAAAGCAAAGGCGACGGCCTCTGGCACCAAAGCAAGGGCAACGGTCAAACCGGACAGCGTGTCGGTTTTGAATTGTGCCGGGGTGATGGCGCCAAGCATTCGCGCCCCCAGCCCAGACTGATCGGTCTGTGCGTTCATGATAGGTCCTAATGAATGTCAGGAAATTCTGAGCTTTAAGTGTTTGCTCTTAGGCCGTAAACTCATAAATGTGATGGATTTGGTAGAGGCTAATTTTTTCTCCCACTAGGAGCAAGGATGCAGATAATGTGTTTCATTTTCAAATCCTTACGACGACGTGGGAGAAAAAATAAGCCCTATCCTGCGGACGTTTAAATGGCCACGCTCTCGCTTTGTCAAAGTGTTTGAATGGGCAACCAGCCCATCCTTCACACTTTTTCGCGCGAGTTCGGGCCATTTAAGCGCCAAATGCACCAGATTTATGAGTTTACGTCCTAGTTGTTTGAGCTTCTAAAGGACTTGCCTGCTTTTGGCAAGTCTTGGTGATTTTCCTAGGTTTAGAACTCATAGTCTTGTTGTTTTCGGTGTTTCTTACAAAAAATCTGACAGGGTTGCGACAAATGTCGCAATTTTGTGCGAAGTCCCTATATATCAAAAGGACTGGCGAATTTGGGATTCGCTCCAGTATTGTGACAACAGGATGATATGATGCTTCGTAAATGTTTTGCGGCTTTGTTTGCTTTGGTGGTGAGTGTGCCGATGGCCTTGGCGGCAGATGGCCCGGATTTGATTTTCAAAAAATCGACTGTTTGGAAATTTTTGACCCCCGATCATAAATTGGCGACCTATGCAATTGATGATCCGCTGATTGACGGGGTTGCCTGTCACTTTACCGTGCCGGAAAAAGGCGGACTGTCTGGCATGTTCGGGGTTGCCGAAGAAGTCTCTGATGTCTCTCTGGCCTGTCGTCAGGTTGGACCGATTGCCTTTAAGGAAAAGTTTGAGCAAGGCGACGAAATGTTCCGCACCCGTCGCTCGCTGGTCTTTAAAAAGACCCGTATCGTGCGGGGCTGTGATGAGAAGCGCAACACCCTTGTCTATTTGATCTATTCTGACAAATTGATCGAAGGCAGCCCGAAAAACTCGACATCCACCGTGCCGGTGATGCCTTGGGGCACGCAACAAGCCCCCAAATGCGCTGACTGGCTGAAATAAAAGTCAAAACCGCATAGTAAAGTCTCTAGCCAGATCATCTCTCAAACATCTCTGGCATTGTGCAATGATGTCATTGTCAGCATTGGCAAAAACATGCCCGTCCAGTGATATGACACGGCGGATAATCCGAAGGCTGTTGGTCAGAAAAAGGCCTTCAGCCTTTTTTATATCTTCGCCATCAAGGCTTTGCTCTTTTATCTCAAAGCCATATTTTGGCAACAGATCCAGCAATGTCTGGCGCATGATGCCGCTCAAGACACCATCTCGCAGGGGGGGCGTGAGGATCGTTTCTCCCTTAACGGCAAAGAGATTGGCAATGGTTGTGCAACAGGCTTTGTTTTGATTGTTATAGAAAAGGGCGTCTTCCGCGCCTTTTTCCTTGGCCTCTTTGGTGGCCAGAATATTATCGAGATAGCCAAGGCTTTTCAGGCGTGAAAGGGGGGAGCCTTCATTGCGTGCAATCGTGCTGGTTGCCAAGGTGACATCCGCAAATGCCATGGAAAGCGGATAGGGGGACAGGCTGGCCATGATCGTGGGCCTTGGATCGTCTGGCGGCAAAAGCCCGCGTCCGCCCTGACCACGGGTGACGGTGAGGCGAAGGATTGCATTGCCGCCATGCTGTCTTGCTATGGGCAACAGGCTTTCAACTGCTTGGATCAGTTGATCCTTGGCAATCGTCATGCCCAAGACAGAGAGACCATGTGTCAGACGTGTCAGATGCTCTTGCAACCAGATGATTTGATTGTTCCAGATCGGCAGGGTTTCGAACAGGCCATCGCCCAAAAGCGTCCCACGATCAAAAGCGGACAGCATGGCTTTGTCACCGCTGATTGGTGAGATCAGGGTGCCATTAAGACTGATTGCCAGCGCGCCAGACATTGGCTTCCTCCAGAAAATTGCTCAATAGGTCATGACCATGCTGCGTCAGGATGGATTCTGGATGAAATTGCATACCAAAGGTAGGATGCTCTTTATGGCGCAGGGCCATGATTTCACCCAAATCCGAGCGTGCGGTGATCTCAAGACAATCGGGCAAAGGATCCTGTTCCACAATCAACGAATGATAGCGGCCAACGGCAAAAGGAGAGGGAATATTTTTAAACAGGCCATGATTGGGATGGGCCAATTGACTGGCCCGGCCATGCATTGGCTCTGTTGCCCGGCTGATCATGCCACCAAAGGCCTCGCCAATGGCCTGATGGCCAAGACAAATGCCCAAAATGGGCAAGGCGCCGGAAAAATGGCGAATGGCTTCCAGACAAATACCGGCCTGTTGCGGGGCGCACGGGCCGGGCGAGAGAATAAGAGCGGTTGGATCCAGGCGGGCAATATCATCAAGGCTCAAGGCATCATTGCGATAGACCGTGACCTGCTGGTCCAATTCTTCAAAATAGCGGGCAAGATTGAAGACGAAGCTGTCATAATTATCAAGGATCAGAATCATGACGTTGCTCCTTCCTCGCAATTGGCCCCATTGTCCGCCAGTGCCTGTTGGGGACCGCGCTCCAGATTGGGGCGCTCTGTCATCAAATCACTGCCACAGGCGCGGAAAATGGCATTGGCCTTATGCAGGCATTCTTCATATTCTGCATCCGGGTCTGACAGGGCCGTGATGCCGCCGCCAACATTGAAGCAGATATCCGTCTCTCGGATGATTAGGGTGCGAATGGCGATGTTGGTATCCATAGCTCCGTTAAAGCCGATATAACCCAGTGAGCCGCAATACAGATCGCGGGGCATATCTTCCAATTCGCTGATGATTTCCATGGCGCGAATTTTCGGCGCTCCGGTGATCGAGCCGCCGGGAAAAGCAGCCCCTAAAAGAGCGGTTGCGCCAAGGCCCTCTTTCATCTTGCCAGTGACTGTCGAGACCAAATGATGGACCCGCG
>JAOXSG010000656.1 GCA_025800105.1 Cohaesibacter sp.
ATCTCGAGCTTGGGAGTTTGATGGTTCTGGTATGCAAGCACTGCCAATGGAGAGACTGGCTATGATTCATGAGGTGGCAAGTACTGAAGAGGATACTGCCCCGGCGGTAACAGCACCACCATGGAGTGTATTTGCACCTCCCATGAGTCTACCAGAAATACGACTTCAAGGTTCCCCATCAGTCATTGCGCCCTCATCATCTACCGCACAAAGCCGTCCCATAGGATTATCCATTGCTCCAATATCTACACAATCCGGAGTGGGTAATGCAGCTTTTAAGGAGCATGTGGAGCAAACGATTGCTAGGATGCGTGCTCCTCCTCATGAACCACCAGTTGAACGGTCATGCACGGCAACACCTAGCTGGCCAATCCAGACCATGACATTGGGGACAGTGGATGATTCGGTACCAGCATTGGAAGCCACGGCGACTTCTGCTCCAGCGGTGCCTCAAGAGGCGAGAATCGGTGGGTTAAAATTGGAAATGCCGAAGAAATATACTGGCAGTCGTGCCCCCGCT
>JAOXSG010000667.1 GCA_025800105.1 Cohaesibacter sp.
AAAAAACAATTGATTGCCCATTGGCAACGCCATGCCGCCCCGCAACTCAAACAGGCATTAATCAAACAACAATCCATCAAGGGTTATGCTTACAACTGGTCTCTCAACGATGCCCGGTGATGACATGAACGAACAAGGCCCAAAAAAACCATCCCAGTCAGGACATAAAAATATGGAACATGCAAACACAGCAGAGGCAACCGCGCAAACCGGTTTTGCATCCCTTGCCAAGAAATGGGGCCCCCTTGTTGCCATTCTTCTTCTCATGGGAATCGGATTTTCCCAAGGCTGGCACCAATATCTGTCACTCGATTCGCTGGTGAAAAACCGTGAATTGCTGCGCGGATATGTCGAACAGAATTACCTCTTGATGGTTGGCGGCTTTGCGCTGGTCTATATTGTAACAGTTGCCCTATCTTTCCCCGGCGCTTCCTTCCTCACCATTGGCGGCGGCTTCCTGTTTGGCTGGGCCGTTGGCGGGGCTGCGACGGTGCTCTCAGCCACCATTGGCGCATCTCTGATCTTTCTGGCCGCTCGTTCATCCTTTGGGGAGGCTTTGCGCTCCAAAGCTGGCGGGTTTGTGGATCGCTTTGCAGAGGGCTTTCGCGAAGATGCCTTTAATTATCTGCTCTTCCTGCGCCTTGTGCCGGTCTTTCCGTTCTGGCTGGTCAATCTGGCCCCGGCTTTGTTCAATGTGCGTCTGCGCTCTTATTTTACCGCCACATTGATCGGCATTTTGCCCGGCACCTTTGCTTTTGCCTTCATCGGCTCCGGTCTGGACAGCATCATTGAGGCCCAACATGCCGCCAATCCCGCTTGTGCAACGGATCCAAATTGCAAAATAACGCTCGATACCTCTGCCATCATCACACCTGAATTGCTGGCCGCTTTTGCAGCATTGGGGATCGTCTCACTCATTCCGCCAGCGCTCAAAGCGTTGAAAAAGCGCAAAGCCAAGCAATAGATCCAATCATTGCAAAGATATTTCTGGCGCTTGCATATGCGCCCAAAAAGGAACCTGGATTATGACCGAACAGATTAAAGCTGATATTTGTGTGATTGGCGCTGGCTCTGGCGGCCTGTCTGTCGCCGCTGCCGCTGCCGCTTTTGGCGAAAAAGTCGTCTTGCTGGAAAAGGCAAAAATGGGGGGCGATTGCCTCAATTATGGCTGTGTTCCCTCCAAGGCGATGATTGCCGCAGGCAAACAGGCCCAAACCATTCGCGATGCGGTTAAATTCGGGGTCAATGCAGGCGAGCCAGAGGTCAATTACCAAGCCGTTCACGACCATATCCATTCGGTTATCGCAGCGATTGAACCCAATGATTCGGTCGAACGCTTTGAAGGTCTGGGCGTGCAGGTCATCCAGCAGGCAGGCAAATTCAAAGATGCCAAAACGGTGGTCACAGCCGATGGCAAGACAGAAATCTCCGCGCGCCATTTTGTCATCTCCACAGGCTCTTCTGCGGCCAAGCTGCCCATTGAGGGGCTGAATGACGTCAATTACCTGACCAATGAGACCATCTTCTCGCTCACCGAACAGCCCAAAAAGCTGGTCATCATCGGCGGCGGGCCCATTGGCATGGAAATGGCGCAGGCCCAACGTCGCCTTGGCACCGATGTCACCGTTTTGGAAGCCTTTAACGTGCTGGGCAAAGATGATCCTGAACTGACAGCCGTTGTTATTGATCAGATCCGCCGCGAAGGGGTGGAATTGCGTGAAGGCGCCAAAATCTTGCGCATCGAGAAAGGCGACGAGGCCTTTGATCATAGCGCCCGCATCATTTTGGAAGGTGAGGGCGGCGAAGAAGAGACGCTGGATGCGAGCCATTTGCTGGTGGCAGCAGGCCGCGCTCCCAATGTGAACGGCCTTGATCTGGAAAAAGCAGGCATTGACTATGACAAGCGTGGCATCAAGGTCAAAGATACCTTGAAAACCACCAACCGCCGTGTCTTTGCCATTGGCGATGTGACTGGCGGCCTGCAATTCACCCATGTCGCCGGTTATCACGCTGGATTGGTGATTCGCTCTATTCTCTTTCGCATGACAGCCCGCGAAAACCGCAATATCATTCCATGGGTAACCTATACCGCACCTGAAATGGCCCATGTTGGTTTAAACGAAGATCAGGCCAAGAAAAAACACCGTGACATTCGCATCTTGCGCTGGCCTTATGGCGAGAATGATCGCGCACAGGCAGAGCGCAAAACCGCAGGCCTGATCAAGATTGTCACCGACAAGCGCGGCAACATTCTGGGCGCGTCCATTGTTGGCGAAAATGCGGGCGAAATGATCAATATGTGGTCTTTGATCATCTCTCAAAAGATGAATGTCAAAGCCATAACCGGCTATATTTCCCCTTATCCGACCCTGTCCGAGATTGGCCGCCGTGCTGCGATCAGCTATTATGGCGATCTGCCGAAAAAACCGATGATTCGGCGCACAATCTCCTTCTTCAAATTTTTTGGATAGAAGGCGTCAGCAGGCCGATTTCAAGGGTGCAGAATCAAGCCATGGCGTCTTCATAAAACATGGAAGACGCCATGGCCGATCTTTTCACCCTGGACAATCTTTTTACCTTTTTCATGCTCACCGCCCTTCAGGCCGTGTTGGGCTTTGACAATCTTCTCTATATCTCGATCGAATCCAAGCGCGTGCGCGAAGACAAACAGGCCATGGTGCGCAAAATTGGCATTGGTTTGGCAATTTTGTTGCGTTTGGTGCTGCTCTTTGCGGTCATGTCTGCCGTTCAATATTTCCAGACGCCTTTCTTCTCGCTCCATTGGGAGGGAATTGTCGAAGGGGATTTTAATGTCCATGCCTTCATTGTGCTGCTCGGCGGGGCTTTTATCATTTACACAGCCGTCAAAGAAATCATGCATATGCTGGCCATTGACGATCTGGAAGGGCAGGGAAAAGGCAAAGGCATGCGTACCGTTGGCGGTGCCATTTTCTGGATCGTGGCGATGAACCTGATTTTCTCCTTCGATTCCATCCTCTCCGCCATGGCTCTGACCAATGTGTTCATGGTCATGGCTGCCGCAATCATTGTCTCCGGCCTTGGCATGATTTATCTGGCAGACCGGGTTTCCGATTTTCTGCACAAAAACCGTATGTATGAGGTTTTGGGCCTGTTTGTCCTCTTCATCGTTGGCATCATGCTGGTCTCTGAAGGCGGCCATTTGGCACATCTCTCCTTCTTTGGCTATAAAGTGGAAGCCATGGCCAAATCGACCTTCTATTTCGTGCTGGCTGTGCTGGTCATTGTTGATATTGTGCAAGGCCGCTATCAAAAGAAGCTGCTGGCCCAGCGTCAGCGCGAGATGCAGGCAAATGCACAGGCAAACGCATAAAAAGAAGGAATGTGAGCATGTCAGAGCCTATCATCATCAAAGATGGCCTGTCTCTGGATGCCGATGAACTTCAAGAACGCTTCATCCGGGCATCCGGCCCGGGTGGGCAAAATGTCAATAAGGTCTCAACGGCAGTGGAATTGCGCTTCAATGTCCGCCGCTCGCCCTCTCTGCCAGCCTATATCAAAGCCAATTTAAAGCGTCAGGCCTCACATTTGATGACAAGTGAGGGCGAATTGGTCATGCAGGTCCAAACCCACCGCACACAGGCGCGCAATCGTGAAGAAGCCATAGAGCGGCTGGTGGCCTTGATCGAAAAAGCCTCTCATCGCCCGAAACGGCGCATTGCTACCAAGCCAACAAAAGCCAGCAAAAAGCGCCGAATGGATTCCAAAACCAAGCGAGGCGCATTGAAAAAAATGCGCTCCAAAGGCTCTTTCGATTAAAGTTTTTTGAACAGGCAGCTAAGTTTTCTTGACTTGCCAAGCCAGCCGAATTTGCCTAGCCTGAAGCAAATTTTGATAAACAAAAGGGCTTTGCATGTCTCAGATGAAGCGGATTGAAATTGCCGAGCATGGCGGTACAGATCAAATGAAACTGCTTGAGCGGGATATTCCGGCAGTGCAGGCAGACCAGATTCTGGTAAGACATGAAGCCATCGGCGTCAATTTCATTGATACCTATCACCGCTCTGGCCTCTATCCGGTGCCCTCGCTCCCCTCTGGTCTGGGCGGAGAAGCCGCAGGTGTGGTAGAAGCCATTGGCGAGGCTGTGGAGCATGTCAAAGTGGGGGATCGGGTTGCTTATTGCTCTGGCCCTATTGGCTCCTACGCAAGCCATAATGTCATTGCCGCAGACAGCGCCGTTTTGCTGCCAACATCCATTTCCAGCAAACAGGCCGCCGCCTCATTGCTCAAAGGGCTGACAGTTCAATATCTTATCCGGCAGATTTATCCGGTAAAAACAGGAGAGACAGTCCTCTTTCATGCTGCCGCTGGCGGTGTCGGCACATTGGCTGTGCAATGGCTCAAACATATCGGGGCAGAGGTCATCGGCACCGTCGGATCAGAAGAAAAAGCCAAATTGGTGCGCAATCTTGGCTGTGATCATGTGATCAATTATCAAAAGGATTGCGTATCGGATCGCGTTGCAGAGATCACAAAGGGCAAAAAACTGCCTGTGGTCTTTGACGGTGTTGGCAAGGATACTTTCGAAGACAGCCTGAAATGCTTGGCCCGCCGTGGCCTTATGGTCAGCTTTGGCAATGCATCTGGCCCGGTAGATGGGGTCAATCTCGGCATATTGGCAAGCCATGGCTCGCTCTTTGTGACCCGCCCAACACTTTATGATTATATCCCCACCCGATCTGACCTTGAGCAGGCGGCAAATGATTTCTTTGCCGCCATCGCGGCAGGCGGTATCTCCATTGCAGATCCAACAGATTATGCACTCTCAGACGCCGCAAAAGCCCATGAGGATCTGCAAGCCCGCAAAACCACAGGTTCTGTCATTCTAGCGCCATAAAGGCCATAAGTGTCTGATTTAAAAGTCTTGATATGAGAGCTTTAAATCAGGCACTATGTCTTGCGGCCCTTTTTGGCGTGGCTGTCTGCCATGACAGTTTTGACCATTTTGCCAAAATCCTTGGCGCGTTTTCGGGACTGGGCGATGGTTTCGCTATTGCGGTTATCCTCGCGCTCCAGTTTGCGCCAACGCTCCAGACGGTCTGCATCTAGATCTCCGGCCTTGATCGCAGCCTGAACGGCGCATTTTGGCTCGCTTTCATGTTTGCAATCATTGAATTTGCAGCGTGTGGTCAGCTCCACAATATCGTCAAAGACCTGCTCAATGCCGGTGCTTTTTTCATGCAATCGCAAGGCGCGAATGCCGGGCGTATCAATCACCCACGCCCCGCCCAGTGCCGGATGCAGCGAGCGATAGGTGGTTGTATGACGCCCTTTCGAATCCTGTTCCCGAATGGCAGCCGTGGCTTCCTCTCGCCCGGTCAGAGCATTAAGAAGTGTTGTTTTGCCAACACCAGAAGAGCCAACCAAGGCAATGGTTTGCCCTTTTGCACACCATGGGGACAGAGCGATCAGCGCATCTCTACTTTTGGCATTGATGCCAATCACATCCAGATCAGCCATTAAATCAAGACTTTGGGTGCGATAAGACTGCCAATTTTTACAAAGATCAATCTTGGTCAGGACCACAACCGGAACAACGCCAGCATCCTTGGCCAAGGCCAAAAAGCGCTCAATCCGCGCCAGATTAAAGTCATCATTGCAGGAAGTGACAATCAGCAAACTGTCAATATTGGCCGCCATCAATTGTTCGCTGACATCCGTGCCAGCACCGCGCCGCTTCAGCTCGGATTGAGGATCAAGACGCCTGATAATCTGATCACCGGCATCGGCCAGCACCCAATCCCCAACCGCAAAGGCAGAGGTGGGCACTTTGTGGGGTGTACGCAAAGGCCGTGTGCCAGCCTCGCCCCATCCAATAACAACCGAGCGCTGAATTTCCGACACCCGATAGGGGGTGAATTGCTCTACCTCCTCCAGCGAAAGCTGAGAGAGAAAGAAAGCACAATAGCCCAAATCCGCAAGCGAATAGGAAGGATCTGTACGGGAAGATGTCATGAGCTTCTCCTGATTTTACAATCCCGGAGACCAGTTGGGAGGAGCCATTTCAAACCCATCAAAAACAAAGCCCGGAGCCACCACGCAGCTGACCAAAGTCCAAGCCCCCAAACTGCGCGCAGATTGCCACACATGTTTGGGAACAATAACTTGCGGACGCTGATTTTGCAAAAGATCCGCGCCCAAAAGATGAAGATCGCAGTTTTGACCATCGGCACAAAGAGACAGCTCCAACGCAGCTCCTGCATGCCATAACCAAATCTCGCTTGCATCCACTCTATGCCAGTGGGAGCAATCACCTGCTTCCAGCAAATAATAAATTGCCGTTGAATGGCCGCGCCCTTCTTCTCCCTCTCTATCGCGAAACGTCTCGACATAATAGCCGCCTTCGGGATGCGGTTGCATATCCAAAGCACGGATAATCTCTTGTGCGCTTGTCATCAAAGCCTCACACTGTCTTTGAAAGTCGCAGATATCAAAAGGGCCGGATTATCTCCGGCCCGTAATCGTTAAGCTCCTGAGCCTAAATATCAAGATTTGCCACATTCAGGGCATTGTCCTGAATGAACAGGCGTCTGGGCTCTACATCATCGCCCATAAGTTTGGCAAAAATATCATCCGCATCATCGGCTTCCTGCACTTTGACTTGCAACAGGGTGCGCACTTCCGGGTCCAGTGTGGTTTCCCAAAGCTGTTCGGCATTCATTTCACCCAAGCCCTTATAGCGCTGCATGGAAATACCCTTGCGGCCCAAGGCATAGACCTCATTGAGCAAAGAAATCGGCCCGTGCACGGAAAATTCCTTGTCGCGGCGGCGCATCAAAGTGCCCTCGCCAAAGGAGCCGGACAAATCCGCTGCCAATTGATTGAGCTTGATCGCGTCCGCTGATTGCAAAAGAGCAGGATCCAAAATGGCCACTTCGCGCACACCGCGCACTTCGCGCTCAAACAAATAGCCGCCATCCTCTTGCAAATGACCAGACCAACCCCGCTCGGTTTCTTCCGCAACCCAGTCCAGACGCTCAGACACATCAGCAATGGCGTTGGCCTGTTTGGCTGCATCATCCTGAAGGGCAGGGGCCAGCAAACCAGCAATCGCCGCCTGTTCCACCACAATGCGGTTATAGCGTGAATGAAGGCCTTCGAGAATGGAAGAGAAATTGCGCGCTTCATCGAGCAAAGAGCGCAAATCCGGCCCCGCTCGTTCCCCGCCAACACCAGAGACGAGAACAGCCTCATCAAGGCCGGCATCAATCAGATAATCCTGAAAGGCCCGCTCGTCTTTCAAATATTGCTCGGATTGACCGCGCTTTACCTTGTAAAGCGGCGGCTGGGCAATATAAAGATGGCCCGCTTCCACCAATTCTGGCATTTGACGGAAGAAGAAAGTTAGCAGCAGTGTGCGAATATGCGCGCCATCCACGTCAGCATCGGTCATGATGATGATTTTGTGATAGCGCAGCTTTTCCGGGTTAAATTCTTCCTTGCCAATGCCGGTGCCAAGCGCGGTAATCAGCGTGCCAATTTCCTGCGAAGACAGCATTTTGTCAAAGCGCGCCCGCTCAACATTGAGAATTTTACCACGCAAGGGCAAAATCGCCTGATTGGAGCGCGAACGCCCCTGTTTGGCAGAGCCACCAGCGGAATCACCCTCCACCAGGAACAATTCAGATTTTGCAGGATCACGCTCCTGACAATCGGCAAGTTTGCCGGGTAGCGAGGCAATATCCAGCGCGCCTTTGCGCCGGGTCAGCTCACGCGCCTTGCGCGCCGCATCACGGGCGGCGGCGGCTTCCACCACTTTGGAGACAATCATCTTGCCTTCAGATGGATTTTCTTCCAGCCATTCGCCAAGGGCCGCATTGATCAAATTCTCAACAACGGGCCGAACCTCGGAAGAGACAAGCTTGTCCTTGGTCTGGGAGGAGAATTTCGGATCTGGCACTTTTACCGATAGCACACAGGTCAGGCCTTCGCGGCAATCATCCCCGGTGGGATTGACTTTTTCGCGCTTCAAAAGGCCAGAGCTTTCGGCATAGCCGGTAATCTGGCGCGTCAAGGCAGCGCGAAAACCAGCTAAATGGGTACCGCCATCGCGTTGGGGGATATTGTTGGTAAAACACAGCACATTTTCATGATAGCTGTCATTCCACCACAAAGCGGCTTCCACGGTGATGCCGTCTTTTTCGGCAGAGACAGCCAAAGGCGCTTCGATAAGCGGCTTTTTGGCGCGATCAAGCCATGTCACAAAGGCTTCCAGACCGCCTTCATAATACATTTCCTCAACAACCGGATCTGTGCCCCGATTATCGGTCAGCAAAATGCGGGCGCCGGAATTTAGAAAAGCCAGCTCACGCAAGCGATGCTCAAGGGTCGCAAATTTAAATTCGATATGCGAGAAGGTCTCGGCGCTGGGATAAAAGGTCACCTCGGTGCCTTTTTTGCCAGCGGCAGGACCAATTTCTTTCAACGGACCGGTCGATTCGCCATGAGAGAAAGAGATTTCATGCTCTTTGTCATTGCGCCAGATGCGCAAAATAAGCTTGGTAGACAGGGCATTGACCACAGAAACGCCCACACCATGCAAACCACCAGAGACTTTATAGCTGTTGGAATCGAATTTGCCGCCAGCATGAAGCTGGGTCATGATCACTTCCGCCGCCGAAATTCCCTCTTCCGGGTGCAAGTCTGTCGGAATACCCCGTCCATTGTCGGTCACCGTCACCGAGCCATCGGCATTCAGGGTCACGGTCACCAGATCGGCATGTCCGGCCAAGGCTTCGTCGATGGCATTATCCACCACCTCATAGACCATATGATGCAGGCCTGAGCCATCATCAGTATCGCCAATATACATGCCGGGGCGCTTGCGCACCGCATCCAGACCTTTAAGGACTTTAATGGAGTCAGCACCATATTCGGTACTGGTATTCTGTTCAGTCTCGCTCATGCGAATCAGTCATCCTTGGATAAAGGGGTAACCCCTCACTTATACGTGGTTTCCAGTCTCGATCAACCAATGGCGGGCAAGGAAAGCGGCCCTTGCACGGCAATTGTGGAGAGAGCAGGCACAAAGCCATAAAGACGGGTATTTTATTGCGCCATAAGCGTTATTTTATGCCCGCTTTTCTCTGCAAATGGCGAATATAGGCTGTGATCATGGCCAGATCTGTCTGGCTGATTCCCTCAACAGGGGGCATGTCGCCAAAATCCCAATGATGAGCTTTCACCCCTTGCAGCGCAGCCAGCACAAAAGCCTGATCGCTATGATGCGAGGGCTTGTAAATTTCATGCACCAAAGGCGGACCAAAAGAGCTGCCACGCGCCTCTATGCCATGGCATTGTATGCAAGCCCCATTATAAAGCCGCAAACCATCGGCCCTGATTTTCTCGGCATCCAGCGAAAAGGCATTGCCATGCAAAGGCCCGCTCTGATCGTCTTTTTTGCCATTTTGCAAGGCAAGCAACGCCCCGATAAGGATCAGAACAGCAAACATCAGCAATTTTTGCGGCTTTATCATGCTTGTATGACCAGAATGAGGAAAGGGCTTTGTGATTATGACGCCACGGGCGTGATCTGTCCATTCTCAACAATGAAGCGCTGGGCTCGTTCCCCCAAAGGCGCAAAAACCGGATCATCGGTTCCCGTCACCCAAGCCTGACATCCCAGCCGATCGAGAATATCAAACAGCGCCAGACGCCGTGTTTCATCCAGATGCGCGGCCACTTCATCAAGCAAGACAATCGGGCTTTTCTGGTTGCGTTGGGCAACCAGATGGGCATGGGCCAGAACCAACCCCAAAAGCAGGGCTTTTTGCTCACCTGTCGAGCATTTGGCGGCGGGCATAGATTTGGCAATATGACGAACCGCCAGATCAGAACGATGGGGCCCTTCCAATGTGCGCCCTGCCGCCCTGTCCCGGCCACGCATATGGGCCAGCTGGGCGCGATAGCCTTCTTCGCATTCAATGGCAGGCAGTGAAAAAGCCTGCTCTTCCAAAGAGCCGCTCAACCCGATCTCTGCCATGGGAAACGCGGTGTCATGGGCATGCAAATGCGCAATGGATTGCGTGAGCAAGGCAACAAGTTCGGACCGGGCTGTGGCGATGGCCACGCCAAATTCGGCCATTTGAGCTTCAATCCCATCCAGCCATACTGTCTCATTGGGCGCTTCATCCAACAGGCGATTGCGCTGACGCATGGCTTTTTCAAAGGCATTGACCCGGCTGCCATGGCTTTTGTCAATGGCAAGAACCATCCGGTCCAGCCATTTGCGTCGCTCCGATGCGGCGCCGGTAAACAGGCTGTCCATGGAGGGTGTGAGCCATAAAATGCTGACATAATCGCCCAGACGCTCGCTGGATTTGACCGTAGCGCCATTGATGCGGATGCGCCGTTGCAACTCACCATTGGGGCCGGGCTGCAAGCCTGCACCCAATTTTGTCTCCCCATAAGCTTCGCTGAGATCAGCCGAGAGCGCCCAACTGCCCGGACCGCTCTCGCGCGCAATGTCGCTATAGCCAACCCGTCGCAAACCGCGCCCCGGCGAGAGAAAAGACAGAGCTTCCAGCAAATTGGTTTTGCCCGACCCATTGGCCCCGCTCAACACCACATGGGCATCGCGCAAGTTTAAGGAAAGGGCGCTGTAATTGCGAAAATCTGTCAATTTTATGGACGAGATCCAGACATGCTCTATCTGCTCACCAAGGCCCGTAATGGGATCTGGCAAAGCATCCGATAAATGTAGGTCATGGTCATGCAGTAAGGTCAGGGGATCCATCCAGAATCAAAAAAGGGGCAGTCACTGCCCCTTTGTATCACTGTGCCTATAGAAGGCAAATTTATCTCATCAAGAAACGCATCAACTAAACGCGCATTGGCATCAAGACATAAAGCGTACCAACGCTGCCTTCATCCTGAATAAGGGTAGGAGAGCCGGAATCAGCAAGGCTGAATTGGGCGCTGTCGCTTTCAAGCTGATTGGTGATATCGAGCAAATAGCGGGCATTAAAGCCGATTTCCATAGCCTCAGACGCATAATCGACGGCCAATTCATCGGTTGCCGTGCCAGAATCAGGATTGGAGACGCTCAACACCAGACGGCCTTGCTCCAGAGACAATTTAACCGCCCGGCCCCGCTCATTGGAGACGGTGGAAACCCGATCAACCGCTTGCGCAAACAGGCTGTTTTCGACTTTCAAAATCTTGTCATTGCCTTTGGGAATGACGCGCTCATAATCGGGGAAAGTGCCATCAATCAGTTTCGATGTCAGCACCACAGAGCCAATCCGCAAGCGAATTTTGGATTCGGACAATTCAATGGCAATGTCGCTGTCCGGGTCTTCAATCAGCTTCTGGATTTCAGAGACAGTCTTGCGCGGAATGATAATGCCCGGCATCCCCGCAGATCCAGAAGGCGCGCTCAATTGCGCTTGCGCCAAACGGTGCCCATCTGTCGCGACCGCGCGCAACAGGGTCTCGCCATCCACATCCAGCGTATGCACATAAATGCCGTTCAGATAATAACGGGTCTCTTCCGTGGAAATGGCAAATTGGGTGTGATCAATCAGCTTTTTGATGTCACGGGCCGGAATGCCAAATGTATGGCTGAAATCACCTGCGGTAATATCCGGGAAATCAGCAATCGGCAGAACGGGCAAGGTAAAATGAGAACGGCCTGCATCAATGGACAGGCTGGCCTGATCTTCGCTCAAGGTCAGGGTGACTTGCGCCCCGTCCGGCAGCTTTTTGACAATGTCATGCAACATATGCGCCGGAACGGTGGTTGCGCCCGCAGCTTCCACCATGGCCGGTGCGGTTTCCAGCACTTCCAGATCCAGATCTGTGGCCTTGAAAACCAGTTCCCCGCCTTCAGCTTTCAACAAGACATTGGAGAGAATGGGAATGGTATTGCGGCGTTCGACAACACGATGGACATGATTCAGCGACTTCAAAAGGTCTGCCCGTTCGAGAGTGACTTTCATATCTCTCACTTCCCTTTTCTTTTCCAAACTCTATACAGCCCCAATAGGGGATGCAAACTGTGACCTGTTGCGGCCCATATAGCAAGGGGATTGCGTCAAAAATGGCGCAATCCCCTTATATTTCACAGCTTATCAGCAACATTCTTAACCGCAAGAGGCAGGCTAAGAAGCCAAGCGCTTTCCTATTCGGAAATGATGCGCTTCAGCATTTCAATTTCCTGCGCCAATGTGGTGTCAGAGCCTGACAATTCCTCAATTTTGCGCACAGCATGCAACACCGTGGTGTGATCGCGGCCCCCAAAGCGTCTGCCAATTTCTGGCAAAGAGCGCGGGGTCAGCATTTTGGACAAATACATCGCAATCTGACGAGGGCGCACAATGGTGCGGGTCCGCCGAGAGGATAACAGATCCGAGCGGGACACATTATAATGTTTGGAGACAACGCGCTGGATGTCTTCAATGCGAATGCGCCGTGGTTCTTTGGAGCGGATCAGGTCTTTCAGGGCCTGTTCTGCCATCTCAATGGTAATCGGTGCACCTGTCAGCTGATTATGGGCCATCAAGCGGTTAAAGGCACCATCAAGATCCCGGCCATTGGAGCGAATGATCCCGGCCACATGATCCAGCACCATATCAGGAATGGCGAGATTGGGATCACGGCGAGAAGCCTGCAAGGCACGATCAGAGAGAATGGAACGACGAAGCTCTTTTTCCAAAGGCTGCAATTCGCTGACCAGACCACCAGCCAGACGCGAGCGAACCCGCTCATCCAGACTTTCCAGCTCAACCGGAGGCCGGTCTGCTGCAACCACGACCTGACGCGCCCCGTCAATCAGGCTGTTGAGCGTATGACAAAATTCCTGCTGAATGCTTTTGCCTTGCAAAAATTGCAAATCATCAATCAGCAAAATATCAATATCGCGCAACGTGTCCTTGAAATCCAGCGCTGACTGGCTTTTCAGGGCCTGAACAAAGGAATACATGAAGCGTTCCGCTGTCAGATACAGCACCTTTGCGGAAGGATTGGAGCGCTTTGCTTCCCATGCAATGGCTTGCAGCAAGTGAGTTTTGCCAAGGCCAACAGAGGCATGAAGGAATAAAGGATTGAAAGAGACCGGCTGACCGGGCTGGGCCAAAGCAACCTGCTTTGCCGCAGCATGAGCCAGCGTATTGGATTGCCCAATCACAAAAGTCTCAAATGTCAGACGTGGATCCAGAGGGGAGCCGCCAAGCTGATCATTTTCGCTTGCCTGCGCCCCGGCAAATGAATTGGTCTCTGCCATGGATGACGCGGCACCAGTGCCCGCCTGATTGGGTGCAGCAGGCTTGCTTGGGGCCGGTTTTGGCCGCACAGCGCCGCGCACATATAAATCAATCCGCCGGACATGCTCACATTCTTCACGCCAAAGCGCCATCAAACGCTCGCCATAATGCGATTGAATCCAGGATTTCAAAAATCGGGTCGAGACAGACAGAATGACAAGGCCATTTTGCTCATCTTCCAGTTCCACGCTGGCAAACCAGCTTGAAAAAACATCTTCACCCAGTTCCTTGCGCAACCGTGCCTTCACACGGTCCCATTCTTCTTTACCAACTTTCACTGAAGGTTCCTCTTGTGGGGAGTCGACCTCCTGAAAAGCTTGATGAGCTGCCGCACCCATCTCCATTTCCGCGTTTCCCTTTGTGGCCGTTTGCTGCATAATCGTTTTCTTTTCGTGTGCTAGCCGCTTCAACAGCTCGGTTGAATGAGTCAGTCCTATTTCATCATGCTGACAGGGGCTGACCAGATTTGTCGTCTTATCCTATGCTGCCTGAATGGGCAATTCGGATTTTATCAAAATTGTCGCCAGGGCAGGGTTTCTTTTTTCCATCCCGAAAGTGTCGCCCGATGCCCCCCGGCATCCAGATCACCCTCAAAGCCATTGGCGATATTGTAACAGGGTCCAGACCAGATCCTTGTCATCACGATGGCGGCATGGCGACTGCGTACACCAGACCGACACAAAAATAACAAAGGCGCTTGCTGATCAGCACCTTGCCCGGATAACAATCCTAAAAGCCGCTCCCCAAAATCGGCATGAACCTGCATGGCAGGATAGGAAAGCCATTCCAGTTGCAAAACACTTTTGTTCAGGGCCGAGAGATCCGGCACCCCAACATAGATCCATTCAGCATGGGTTCTTACATCAATAAGCACCGCTTCCCTGTTATCCGCCAACATTTGCCAGGCCTCCTGAACGCAAATATCACCGGCATAATCATCAAACTCGGTATTTGACATAAAATCCCTCACAACAGATGCCTCACAGCATCGTTGTTTTTACTAAAGACCGTCTTTTGCCATGAGCAGAACACAAACCGTACGGGATATGCCTGCAGATACTGTCTGTCTTGCGACAAAGTGAAGATTTCGCTTGTTTCACTGTTCGATGTGCTGAAAAAACATTCACCATCGAGCGAAATCCACAAGGAATATCAAGGAAAAACCATCAAGTTCAACGCTTGAACTATGAAGTCTTTTTCGCCTCTCTTCCTTGTCTTTACAGTAGTTTGACAATACACAGCCTTCCCCCTTCACGCAACACGCCCAAGGTCAGATTCTTTGCATTCGAGCGGCATCCAAAAGCGTAAAACTTTTTTAACCATTCTCTTGACCGCCCCTAACATATTGCGACTCATAGCCTTCCCCAAACACCTTGATCACGTAATTGACAAGACTCTCACCGCAGATTTTTTTTTTGGCCAAGCATATTGACCTTCAAAGAATCGCAATTCAAGAATCGGTCTCAAGGAAAATTTGATTCAACTATTTGATATATATGATATTTTTAAAATTAAGGGCAAATGCGGACATGGGCTGTCCATTTCTAGGAAATGCTGACAAAAAAAGCCCGGCCAAAACAGGTCCGGGCTTTTGAAAAACCGATACAAGACGCTTAGGCAGACAGGGCCTTGATGCGTTTTGCCAGACGGGAGACTTTGCGAGACGCAGTATTTTTATGGAACACACCTTTTGAAACGGCGCGCATCATTTCAGACTGGGCAACGCGCAGAGCTTCCTGAGCGACGGTCTGATCAGCAGCAGCAATTGCCTCTTCCACTTTACGCAAGCAACCACGAACACGGGTGCGGCGCGCTTTGTTGATAGCAGTTTTGCGGGCAATTTTACGGGTAGCCTTTTTGGCTGACGTTGTATTGGCCATGAAGCCTGTTCCTTATATCTATCCGCTGCATCGCAACAGCACAATCTCCGATTGGGCCAGAAGGACGAGCAGTATCCACGCAAAGGGCTTATCCAGTTGGCGCCTTTGCCGGGTCTCACATAAGCCGACAATAATATCGACAACAAAAGGCGGCACATTAAGGCCGCCATCAGGGCGTGCTTATAGTCCAGCCGATGAGAGGCGTCAACCGATTATGTCAGCGCCAGCGTCAAACAAAAAAGCGTCGAATGCATCCGGCGCTTTTTGATCCTTGATCAGACAAGCCCTTATTTGTTTTTGAATTGCGGTTTGCGCTTATCGACAAAGGCCGCCATGCCTTCCTTCTGATCTTGCGTGGCAAACATGGAATGGAACAGGCGGCGCTCAAATTTCAGGCCTTCATTGAGCGTGGTCTCATAAGAGCGATTGACGCTTTCCTTGGTCATCATGACAATGGGCAAAGAGAAAGAGGCAATTTTCTGGGCTGTCTTGACCGCTTCTTCTACCAAGTCATCAGCAGGCACAATGCGAGACACCAGACCGCAGCGCTCGGCCTCTTCTGCATCCATCATCCGCCCTGTCAGGCACATATCCATTGCCTTGGATTTGCCGACAAAACGGGTCAGGCGTTGCGAGCCACCTGCGCCGGGCATCACACCCAGAGTGATTTCCGGCTGGCCGAATTTTGCCGTATCCGCCGCCAAAATGAAATCACACATCATGGCCAGCTCGCAGCCACCGCCAAGTGCATAACCGGCAACAGCAGCAATAACGGGTTTGCGGTTCTGTGACACGCGATCCCATGGTGTGATGAAATCACCAAGATAAGCTTCCATATAGCTCATCGAGGACATTTCCTTGATATCGGCACCGGCAGCAAAGGCTTTTTCGGACCCGGTAAGGACCACAGCCCCGATTTTCTCGTCCTGCTCATAGCCATCCAAAGCGTCAGAGACCTCTGCAATCAACTCAGAACAAAGGGCGTTGAGAGCTTTGGGGCGGTTCAGGGTGATCAGGCCAACACCATCACGGATTTCGGTCAAAATATGTTCATAGGCCATCAAAGTCTCCTTCAAGAACAAAAGGGCGATCATATAAGAGAAAATGGTGCGCTATGGCTAACGCAAGCGCTCAAGAGCCGCAAGGGGTCCTTCTGTCTCATAGGCACTTCCCCTCTCATCTCTCTATCGAAAAGAGAGCGCGAAAGCCGCTATGTTTTTCATCCCTCATATGGTCAAAATCAAGATCTATATTTCAGATGGCGCTACCTTGCCCCAAGCATGACAAGCTTTCAATGGCATATTACGTAAACTGTTTATATGTGATCCTCAACAGACTCTATAGTCGGCCCTATAGCCTGATACCAAATGCCTCTTATGTCGGGTCGATACCAAGATGCGCCAGAACAGCATGGAGAAAAGCGGCCAGATCATCACTGACATAATGGACATGCGGCGCTTCTGAGCCTTTGGCCTGCCAGCTCTCCTCAAAAACGGCTTGCGTATGGTCTGGCACCATCAAAATGGTTCTCATGCCCAAATCATGGGGCACTTTTAAATTGCGGGCCAAATCTTCAAACATGGCAGAGCGTTTGGGATTGAGGTCGGTCTCAGCCAATAATTTTTCATAAGGGGCGCGATTGGGTTTGGGATCAAGCTCAGCCCAGACAATGTCAAAAATATCATCAATATGATCGGTAATGCCAAGACGCTTGGCCACAGCCAGCGCGTGCTTTTGTGTGCCATTGGTAAAAATATAGCGCTTGCCGGGCAGCGCGCAGATGGCTTTGGCCAGATCCGGGTCAGGCTTCACCCAGCTATGATCAATATTATGGACATATTCAAGAAACTCATCAGCATGAATGCCATGCTCAATCATCAGGCCGCGCAAGGTTGTGCCATGCTCTTTATAATAGCTTTCGCGCAAATTGGTTGCCTCGGATTGCGATATATCCAGCAGCTTGGCCACATAATCACTCATTTTCTCATTCATCTGTTTGAACAGATTGGTTGAGGGAGGATAAAGCGTGTTGTCGAGATCGAAAATCCAGGTATCGATGCCCTCAAAAGGGCGAAAATCAAGATCAGTGAAAAGAGAGGCAGACATGCAGGCTCCTTGCCCGATGACAAAAGGGAGGGGGGTATCATCAATCCGTACTATGACGGATCCATATTGCTTTGCCTAGTATTATAGAACAATGATACAGATGGAAGATATGAGCTAGGCTCAGGACTTTTAAATCAGGCTCTGAAGCCTTTGGGATGAAGGTCTGTCGTTGCTTCGCCGATTTTGGAAATCAGGAACGAAAAGAATGGGCATGGAACCACAAAAGGCAAAAGCGTCACACGCAAACATGCTTCAGGAACTGCCAGAAATTGATAATGCAATTGGCAATGAGATTGGCGCTGGCAACGGTCAGGTCTTGCCTTTGCAGCCCGACAAGGAAGCTTTGAAAGTCAAGGGTTTCAGCCTGTCGTCCAAATTGCTGTTTTTGACAATTTTATTTGTCATGTTGAGCGAAGTTCTGATCTTTGTTCCCTCCATCTCCAAATTTCGGGTCGATTGGCTGTCGCGAAAATTGGAATTGGCCGAAATTGCCACCCTTGCCTATACCCAAGGCTCTCCCGATACGGCCAATGACATGTTCGAAGATATCCTGCTTGAACGTCTCAATGTTCAGACTTTGGCACTGCGCAAGGAAGGCCAGCGCCAGCTTCTTGCCATGATTGACATGCCCGGCGAAATCCGCCGCAATGACGATATCCGCGCCATGACACCGGTTCAATCGATCTTTGCCGCCTTTGACACGCTTATCTGGGGGGAAGGGCGGACCATTCGCATCAGCGGCCAATCCAGCACCAATAAGGGCATTATCGAACTGGTGTTTGACGAAACACCGCTGCGGCAGGATATGTTCCAGTTTGCAATCAATATCTTGTTGTTATCGCTTGTGATTTCTGTAATCACTGCCACTCTGGTCTATCTGTCCCTACGCCGCTTGCTGATCCGTCCCATCCTCAGATTGTCCAACAATATGGTGCAATTTGCCCAAAGCCCGGATGATATACAGGCCGTCATCACCCCCTCCAGCCGTCAGGATGAAATCGGCATGACCGAGCAGCAATTGGCCAGTATGGAACTGGCGCTGGCAAAAACCCTCAGCAAGCAAAAACGGCTGGCAGATCTGGGGCTGGCTGTCTCCAAGATCAATCATGATTTGCGCAACATTCTGGCCTCAGCCCAGCTGTTTTCGGATCGCTTGAGCATGTTGGAAGACCCAACCGTTCAGCGCGTTGTGCCCAAAATTATGGGGGCGCTGGATCGGGCTGTCGATTATTCCCGAGCGGTTATGTCTTATGGCAAGGCTCAGGAAGAGCCACCGGAAAAGCGCCTGCTCAATTTGCACAAAGTAGCCGATGAAGTGGCGGAATTTCTCGATCTGTCAGGAAAAAGCGAAATCGTCTTTTCCAATACAGTGCCCAAAGATCTCGAAGTCTATGCTGATCCGGGGCAATTATTCCGCATTCTGCTCAATCTTTGCCGCAATTCAGTGCAGGTCATGCGCAGCGAGACCGATGGCAGTGAGAGCCTGATCTGCCGATTGGAAATTTTTGCCGAAGAAATGGGGTCCCAGACCGATATTGTCATTTCTGACACCGGCCCCGGCGTTCCCGAACAGGCCAAAGCCGCTCTTTTCAAGGCTTTTCAAGGATCATTGAGAAAAGGCGGAACGGGTCTGGGCTTGGCTATTTCGGCAGAATTGGTGCAGGCCCATGGCGGCACCATCACTTTGCTGGACAGAAATCCCGGCGCCCATTTTCAGATCTGCCTGCCCGCCCCGGATCATTCATAAAGGTGATAAGACAAGGATGCGCAATGACCCGCGATGAATTTGATGATTATTGTGCCAGTCTTGCTGCCACCACCCATGTCATTCAATGGGGCAATGCGTCAGTCTGGAAAGTCGGTGGCAAGATCTTTGCCATTTGCTCCAATTGGGGCAAGGAAGAAAAGGAAGAGAGCGAGGCAGAAACAGGGCGCAGCTCCATCAAAATCAGCTTCAAAGTTTCAGATCTGGCCTATGAAATTCTGCCCGAACAACCGGGCATCATTCCCGCCCCCTATTTGGCCCGCGCCAAATGGGTGCAACTGGAACAGAGCGATGCCATGGCGGATGAGGAAATCAGGGCGCATATCAAATCCGCGCATCAGATCATCAGCCGCAAATTGACCAAAAAATTACAAAAGCAATTGGGTCTGAACACAATCGAGTAAGACAAAGCTTGTTCTTGTCTGCATTCTATGGCTGTGTGATCGCGAATATGGCGCAGTTAGAGAGAAATTTGCGCTGATTCGCCCATAGAAGAACAAAGAGAAAGACCAGCCATGGCCCATAACCAGCCCATTCGCATCATTGATCGTCAAAGCGGCGAGGAATTTGAAGAAAAGGTGCTGGGGGAAAAATGGATCCGTTGGGCCTATCAGGATGCAGGCTCATCACTGATTGAAAAATGTCTCTTTCGCTCTGCTCTTATCAGCAAAATAATGGGCGCTTATTATGATTCGCCTCTCTCCAAAGGCAAAATTGATCCAACCATCAAGGAGCTGGACATTGACGAGAGCGAATTTGCCGCACCCAAAGACAGCTATCAAAGCTTCAATGACTTTTTTATCCGCCATTTAAAGCCACAGGCCCGCCCGTTCAAAACGGATCCCACTCTCATTCTAAGCCCTGCCGATGGCCGCGTGCTGGTCTTTCCAAAATTGGAGGGTACAGACTTTGCCCCCATCAAGGGCTATCCTTTTTCCATCGAAAAAATGCTGCCCGGCCTGCATGAGCGCTTTGTCGGTGGCGCGCTGGCCATTGTCCGTCTCTGCCCGGCAGATTATCACCGCTATCATTTTCCATGCGATGGTCACATCACCCACAGTCTGGATATTGACGGGGCCTTGCATTCGGTCAATCCAATCGCCTTGGGCGCAGGGCCAGATGTCTTTGGCGAAAATAAAAGAAGCCTGACCCTGATTAAGACAGAAAAAGCCGGAACCATAGCCTTTGTCGAAGTCGGCGCGTTTGGCGTTGGCGCAATCGTCAACACCAAAACATCTGGCCCGGTCAAGGCAATGGACGAAAAAGGCTATTTTAAATTCGGCGGTTCCACCACTGTGCTTGTTTTTGAGCCGGGCAAAATCCAGTTCAGCAACGACCTTGTCGCCAACAGCGCTGAAGGCAAGGAAACCCTGATCAAAGTCGGCGAAGAATTGGCAAGCCTAACCGCTTAAACCATCTCCTCAACCACTTGAATGAGCCGTGCCAGATCTTCGTCGCGGGACAGGCGGTGGTCGCCGTCTTTGATGAGGGTGAGGCGCACATCATCTCTGGCAAGGCGCGAAACCAGATCAACGGCCATTTGCCATGGCACGGCATCATCCAACACGCCTTGCAGGATGTGAACCGGACAGCCGGTCTCGATCATGGCATCGCCAAACAGATGCTCTTTGCCATCTTCAATCAGATCAAGGGTAATCTGATAAGGCTCTCCATAGTCACTTGGCTGCTCATAAAGTCCGGTTTTGATCATGCCAGCGCGAATATCATCACAGAATTTATCCCACATCAAATCCTTGGTCATATCAATGGCCGGGGCAATCAGAACCAGCCCTTTGATACGGCTGTTTTCCAGCCCCACCGCTTTGATATGGGCCACGGTCAGAAGGAGCGCCAGCCAGCCCCCCATAGAAGAGCCAATCACAATCTGATCGCCCTCTGTCTGGTCAAAAATGGCGAGGCTCTCGGTCAGCCATTTGGAAATGGTGCCATCGGTAAAAGCCCCACCAGACACCCCGTGACCGGAATAATCATAGCGCATACATCCGTGACCGCTCATCTCTGCCCATGCATCCAGTGCCAGAATTTTGGAGCCTTCCATATCGGACTTATAGCCACCCATCCAAAAGACACCACAAGCACCATCCTTTGCAGGGCGATGATGAAAGCGAATCTCGCGTCCGTCCACATGAAGCATTTGCATCTCGATGGCAGTCATTGCTATGTCTCCGTCATGTCCCAATTCTGGTGCGAGCTTTTAAGTGAGTCGCGCCCCTCTTCCAAGGCTGTAGCATGAAAAACGCCCCGACCATATTGCAAGTTATTCCTTGGCTCGATTCCGGTGGTGTGGAGCGCGGAACGGTGGATATAGCCAAGACGATTATAGAGGCGGGCGGCAAGGCATTGGTGGCATCAGAGCCGGGCAGATTGAGCAAACAATTGCAGGATTTGGGCGGAAAACAGCTCGATTTTGCAGGCCGCAGCAAAAATCCTTTCAAAATCCTGATCAGCCATGCGCGCCAATTGGAGCATATGATCCGCACCCATGAGGTGGATTTGGTCCATGCCCGCTCCCGCGCGCCAGCTTGGTCTGCCTATCTAGCGGCAAGACGGGTGGGGGTGCCTTTTGTCACCACCTATCACGGGGCCTATAGCCAAAAGGGCCGCATCAAAGCCTTTTACAATTCGGTGATGGCCAAAGGCGATGTGGTGATTGCCAATTCTGCCTATACGCGGGATCTGGTGGCCATGCGTAACCCACCTGCCAAAGACCGCTTGCAGGTGATTTACCGGGGGGTGGATCTCACACTCTTTGATCCGGCAAAGGTAACGGGTCAGCAAACAGAAGCTTTGCGCGAGACATGGGGACTGGATGAGCGCCCCATCTTGCTGTTGCCCTCGCGCCTCACCCGCTGGAAAGGGCAAAGCTTTATCTTGCCCATT
>JAOXSG010000681.1 GCA_025800105.1 Cohaesibacter sp.
AGCGGGCGTGTCAAGGTATCTGATTGGCGCGGCATGGTCATCTTCATTGACAACAGATCAAGCCATCAATCAAAGTAGCTGACAAGGCAGCTATAAAATTTCATTTGTACGTGACTCTGTCTGGTATTATAGCGCGCAGAATGGCGGACGAAGAGGAATTTTCAATCGAGATCACAAAAGTTTTGGATTCCTTGGCGGAACGAGAATTTAATCGACTCTTACGAGATGAACAAAAGTCATCGCTACGCCAACTGTTGCGTGGAGAAGATTTGATCGCGGTGCTTCCAACTGGCTTTGGAAAGAGTCTGATTTTCCAGGCAATCGCGATGGCGAGGAAATTGCTTGTGTTTTGGTTATTTGTCCACTGAAAAGTATTGTCGAAGATCAAATATTAGAGGTCTCTTCAAAGGGATTATCTGCAGATTCGCTGCCCTCCAGGCGATCGAGAGCGGCAAGTTCAAATTATTATTTATTTTGCATCGGCGGTGATTCCGGTGATTTTATTATCAAGCTGTCACGCTCTGAATTAACT
>JAOXSG010000683.1 GCA_025800105.1 Cohaesibacter sp.
CCAACCCACCCCACCCAACAAAAAACATCATATGGCGTAGCATCGACCATGTGTGCAAGTGCAGGAAACATCCTGTGTTTGAAGCATCGAACATGTGTGCAAGTGCAAAGAACGTTACCATCCCCACTCGTTCGATATGTAGAAACTTGATCTCTGTTCCTTATAAATATACACCCCCTCCTCGCACCGACACCGACCGCGGAGAAATCGTTGTGTTTTCTCGTGTAAAATGCGCCTGGCCTTCATTTCGACTGTAAATTTACATGTCACTCCCGCCGACCGCGGAGAAATCGTTGTGTTTTCTCGTGTAAAATGCGCCTGGCTTTCATTTCGACTGTAAATTTACATGTCACTCCCACCCACCCCGGAGAAATCGTTGTGATTTTCAATGAAAAATGCGCGCTGTACCAACCCCCCAGATTCCTTATGTTTTCTCAGGTAAAATGCGTCTTGCGTTCCTTGTGACTGTAAATTCATATGACACGCGACCAACCGCTCTTGGATTCCGTACCTTTTTTCAATTGAAACGTGCGTCGCGGAAACCCTTTCCAGATTCCGTGTGTTTTCTCAAGTAAAACGCGTCTTGCGTGGAATGTTATTGTAAATTTATATGACTCGAGGCCGACCGCTCCCACATTCTTTGTTTTTTCAAAGAAAACGCGCGTTGCAGGAATCCCGCCACATTCCTCAGGTTCACTTTCATTGTGTTTTCTCAGGTGCAATGTGTCTTGGGTTCACAAGTCAGTGTGAATTCACATGTGATGCTGCCAGCCCCTGCCGGATGTCGTTTCTTTTCCCAGGGAAAAGGCGCCTCGCAGGAATCGCCGGGAAGTTTCAAAGCTGGAACACAGGCAT
>JAOXSG010000691.1 GCA_025800105.1 Cohaesibacter sp.
GGACAGTGGGACTCAGTGTTTTAATTTTTCTTTTTTTTTGTCACTGTCAGGTGGTCACTGATTTGATTTTTCCGTCATCAGGCAGTGGCGGATTTAATTGACCATCTTTCCGGAGTGATTGAAAGGAAAGACAACAACGAAATGTCTCATTTGCTTGTACACATTCATTATTTGTTGACGTGTAAGGAAGAAATGGTAGTGACGGTGGAAGAAGAACAGCATCCTCCTTCAGAAGATGATGAAATGCCCCCTTTGGAAGGATGAAGAAAAAACGAGAGACACATTTATTTTCTTGAAATGCCTTTTAATGGAACAATGAACAAGATCAGGCATGAACATGTTGTTGTTGAAAAAATGTCATTAAAAAAAGTTACAGTTTTAAACGTTTCTTGGCTTGCATGATTTTTTTGACTGCTTTCTCCGTGAAGGTTTTTTTCCCAGGTAAACGTTCGATGGCTTTAATCATCTTGGTGTCGGCTTTCCATTTGTCTTGCAACGATCTGGCTTTGCTGTAAGCAATGTCATGTTTCTTGGCAATGCGATCCAGTCGATTGA
>JAOXSG010000695.1 GCA_025800105.1 Cohaesibacter sp.
GTCCATCCTTGAAAGCCAGAACGGCCGGGACGGACTGGATGCCCATTTGGCCGGGAATGGCTGGATGATCGTCAATATTGAGCTTGACCATTTTGACCCGGCCTTTGGCTTCGGTTACGGCTTTTTCGAGCAAAGGCATCAATTGTTTGCAAGGGCCGCACCATGGGGCCCAAAAATCCACCAAGACGGTTGTATGCTTGGAGGCTTCAATGACATCTGTCATGAAGTCCTGAGTGCTGGTGTCCTTGATCAAGGGGCCAGTGGGTGCATTGGAAGCAGGCTTTGGGGCAGCGGTCAGACCGGTTTGCTGCGTGGAGGTGGTTTGTGTGGTTGAGATATTTGCGGACATTCCGCCACCAAATCCGTAAGAGGATGTGCTCATGACTGTCTGACCCTTTCTTGTCGATGCCTTGGTGCCTTAAAGAGGCCTGTCAGGATGGATCTATCAAATTGCAGAGATTTGATCCATGATAATCGGCATCCCTGTGCCTGTTTTTAGGTCTATATGAGACCTATATGGGAATGAAGAGGGAGTTGGTCAATCCTCTTTTTCCAGCTTTATCGTGGTTGGCTCATGCCCGGTTGCTGCAAAGAATGTCAGCAAATCGTCTTTTTTGATGGCTGTGGTGGCTGTATTTTCCAGCGGATGATAATTTAACAGCTCTTGTTCCATCATATTGGCGTCCAGAAACAGGCGCACCTTGTGTGTGTCTTTGTCATTGATCAGAGCAAAAGGGGTCACTGAGCCGGGTTTGACGCCCAATAGCTCCCACAACAGATCGGCATTGCCAAAGCTGACACGGCCAAAATCGGTTTTTTTGTGAAAGCTTTTCAGATCGACTTCTGTATCATTGAGGCATACAACCAGACCGATATTGCCCTTTTTGTCTTTTAAGAACAGATTCTTCGTATGGCCACCGGGCAGGCTTTCCTTGATTTTCTGGCTTTCTGCGACCGTGAAAACGGCTTCGTGATCATGGGTTTTTGTCTCAATGCCAAGCTCTGAGAGAAAGTTCAGCAGGTCTTGACGGCTGGCCGGGCTGGATAGGGTCATCTGTGCGATCCATTATGTTTGCAAGTTGACTGACCCTAAAAAGCTTTGAGGCTTGCTGCAAGAGTGCTGAGGAATGGTGCGGGATGTGTGCGTGCTTTTCTGACAGAATTTTTAACAATCTGCTTTTGTGGGCTGTTTTGATGAT
>JAOXSG010000712.1 GCA_025800105.1 Cohaesibacter sp.
GGCGGGAGTTCCCCCTCCGCATCTACACTTGGACTTGGCGGTTTTGGCTTTGATCTAGACTCAAGACGTTCAACTCTCTTGTCCAGTTTCTCACTACGGGCTTTAGCCTCTTCGTGCTCTTTGGCCGCTTTCTCAAGGAGATCACGTTTCTTTGCTCTCTCCCTTTCGGCTTTGGATGCATCTCTCCAAAGGTCAGAAGGGATGCTGTCAGGCTTTGATGATCCTTTGTATCTTCTAGCCTTGACTCCACTAGCACTGTAGTAAGAAGCACTATCTTTGGGTATTTGAATTGTTTTTCCAGTTTTCGGGTCAATAACATCAATCATTTCGACTTCATCGTCGTCAACATCAACAATTCCCCCTTCATGGACTACTCTTGGATGTTCAGGCATATGGTCGATAGGTTTGGGATCACTTGGATCTGAAACCCCAATTCCACGCTCTGCGAACAACCGATCAGTTTCGTCACTAACATCTACCTCCTCATCATCCACTTCACTAGGCTTTGCGTCAAAGACTGAAAGATCAAAATTCGAATCTTTTGATGGTAAACCATATCC
>JAOXSG010000718.1 GCA_025800105.1 Cohaesibacter sp.
CTTCCAAGCAAAGCGTCCTCTTGAACAGGGACACAACTGTTGTTTGAAATGTGCTCCGAAGATGACGGATGACCTGGGTCTTCAACCATGCAGAGCTTGTTGTCCAAAAAAAAACGAACGGCTACGCAAGTGTAGCCACGAACGGATGCTGCTAGAAGACTAGTTGAATCCATCAGGATGATATCACAAAAATATTTTTGAAACGAAACGTCACATCTACTCATCCTGATGTCTGGGAACAGCAGCACCTGATGGCATCGACATGGCTGACAGAACAGTGGGCAGAAGAGCCACACCAGCAAAGCGGGCAGAACAGCCACACTTTTTTGGAAGCCGTTATATAGTATTGATTCGAAAAAAGTGCCTTGCAAATTTCATGTGAACAATTATTAGAAGAAAAGAGGTCCAAACAAGGTGACATTTATTATTGTAGAATTGCTTGTCTTTTTTGTACGGGTCGTGGTTGTCGTTCTTGTTGTTGTTGTTGGGGTTGTTGTTGTTGTATGATTCTTTGAAGAAACATGTCAAAAGGCAATGAGCCGATCAGTCAGCAGACGCAAGATGAACATTGTCAAAACTTCTTGTGAACATTGTTCCTTCGTTGTGACTAACTGACTCCCCAGCTAAGTTGCTAATCCTGAATGATTACGTAACTGCTTGACTAACATGCTTGACAGACTAACATGATTTAGAAAATGAAACAACATTTGTGAAGCCGGGGCAGAAAAGCCACAGGCTCCAAGTTCGACAT
>JAOXSG010000720.1 GCA_025800105.1 Cohaesibacter sp.
GGGAATATTCTGAGGTTCATATTTAAATCGAAATATTGGGTAGAATGTTCATATATTGACCAAAATAAACGTAAACTTACTTCATCTGTTGTGTTTTGTCGTCGTTGCGGCTGAGAATGGCGTATATCGGCGTTTGAGAGATTTTGCGTTCGGCGTTTACCTGAGAATAATAAGAGAGAGAGGGAGGAAAGCATTTCAAAACCGCTCCAGCGTCGTGCCGATTTACACCCCGAAAATCGCATCGCCGCGCATCCATACCGAGCACCAAGCAAAGCTGAGATGTTGAGGCTTGGTCTCGTACCATTCGTTCGAAAATCCATCCAAAATTCCAAGCGCTAGCTGCCGAATAAAACGCATATGAAGTTCAAATCATCCAAGGCAAATTTTCGTGTGCTGTCCTCAAACGGTCATGCTGATGCTCTATTCTGATTGGATGCGGCCAACAGTGACAGCGTGACCGTTTGAAGACAGCACACGAAAATTTGCCTTCGATGATTTGAACTTCATATGCGTTTTATTCGGCAGCTAGCGCTTGGAATTTTGGATGGATTTTCGAATGAACAGTACGAGACGAAGCCTCAACATCTCAGCTTTGCTTGGTGCTCGGTATGGAAGTGGGGCGATGCGATTTTTGGGGTC
>JAOXSG010000741.1 GCA_025800105.1 Cohaesibacter sp.
GTTTTCGCACCGATTCATAAGTGAATTCCAGATTCCAAACTTAACTGGATTCCGGATTCCAGATCATTGTGGATTCCGGATTCCAGTCCACTGGATTCCGGATTCCAACATCAAAAATTTGCTGGATTCTGGATTCCGGATTCTGTTACATGAGGCGATTTCCTGAGGTCTCTTCGCCAAGTCGATTGTGTAAACTTCAGGGGCACCAAACGGCTAGTTTCGGTTAATATCTTTCGGTAGAGAGTAATTCGGCTGGCATTTTCGTTAGCGAAATGTCACCTGCAATTTTCGAAATAAAAGTAAAATGAATGCCTATTAATTTCAGAGGGGTAAAACTGCCGTTTTGAGTGCGATGAAAGCCCAGCTACCATTTTCGGAAGGCAAAATCAGCTGCTAATTTCGTGGAATAAAATTCCCTTCCCTACAATTTTCTATCATTTCAATTTTCAGCTACCGCATCCGAACAGATCAAATAATGTCAGCTCGCAGAAATATCCGTTTAAAACGACATTAAACGATACGAGAA
>JAOXSG010000516.1 GCA_025800105.1 Cohaesibacter sp.
TCAAATGCATGCGCACACATGGAATTAGATGTTGCTCACCACTGTTTTACATCCACAGAGAAAATGAAAAATCAATCTTGCGTAGCAAGGCCCAACCAAAAGGACATGCATGCGTCTGTCTGTGTGTATTGAGACATGGTGTCTGCTAAAAAGAAAAACAATTCCACTTGCACTGCCGCTACACGGATGGACAAAAACACGTCATCTCCGTGCCGTGACAGTGTCTCGCTTCACAGAATTTTGTCTACGCATTGTGACATTCCACGGCATCGGTCGCAAACTCTACATCCAAATTCTCCTCTTCAATTGCAAGAATCTCCATCTCCATTTCATACACATCCCATGGATACGTATTGGCATTGGTGGGATACGTGTTGAACAGATACGTATTGGTGGGATACGTATTGGTGGGATACATTTTGAATGGATATCGGTGGGATAGATATGTGTGGGATATGTGTGGTGTGAGATACGTCAACAATCTTCTGAAGAACCCTGCGACCGAACATCTTGCGGGAAAAATAGCACAGAGGTGCTGGATCAAAACGTACAATCCACCATTGAACTTGCACTGCCTCTACACGGATGGACAAAAACACGTCATCTCCGTGCCTTGACAGTGTCTTTTTTCACCACATTTGTTCTACGCATTGTTACATTCCACCGCAACTCTTGTATTTCAATCTGATCTGCACAACTCCTTTGAGCCATTTCAGTCACGCAAGGATTCTGGAGATCATGCAAAGCACACTCAGCAAATTCACAATGACAAAACTCTCGAGGTCACAACACAAAACTCTCGAGGTCACAATAAACACGTAAAAATGAAAGCCCCGCACTGATGCAAAGCCAAGTCAAACTTGGAACCCTGCACTGTGGTTTGTGACTTGCGACATGATCGATGACGAAGAGCA
>JAOXSG010000771.1 GCA_025800105.1 Cohaesibacter sp.
CTCCACAATTTTGTCCAATCCTTGATGGACAAGCCAATCGGTGACAAACTGCTGATCTTTCCCGACAAAGTCGTCTACGTTTGGATCTCGAGTCGGAAACCACATGGTGTCAAAAGCCCAGGGGTAGCCCTGGGGTTGGCTAATGCCCGACCCCCGGGACTGACAATGTGTGCAAATGCCCCGCAGTTGCCCGGGGGGAGGGGGGGGGGGGATGGGTGCAGCTGGACTTGACTGATGCATAAGTTGCCCATTTGGTAAGGTTAAGTCGCCCATTTGGCGGCTAGCTGTGTTATCAAAACCCTGTTTCAAACGGACACATCGAAAAATTTTGTTACCACTGGCAGTAGTCGGTGATATCCAAAATTAATTTCGACTGGTCACTTTGACACTTCTCATCCCTACGAGGGTGAAAACGCAAGGAAAAAACACGTGTGTCTCCCTCACGATAGCAGCTCATTATCAACGCCAAAATTAGAGAGCAAGACTCAACAACAATTGCAAATTATGGGATCGAAGGAACCTCAGGTTTGCCTGCACATTGACAGGTGCATATAATAAATTATCACGCGGACATTCACATTTTAAATACTTTACCAACGTGG
>JAOXSG010000792.1 GCA_025800105.1 Cohaesibacter sp.
GTCCAACCAGCTTTTGGTCTCGGAAGTTTTCCGATCCATTTGTGAATATCAACACCTTTTCCATCCAAATCAGGTCTATCAGTTTTGTATCTTTGATTTGGTCTGACTTTGGTTGATAATTGATCCATTGCCGATCCAACAGTATCAACAATAAATGGCGAAAGTTTTTTCATACCATAATCAACAGCTTTCTTCTGAAGATTTTTGTTTCTCAATAATTCACTAGCACCGTAACGACCCATTTCAACAGCTTTCTTAGCCAACCAAGGAATTCCATGATGATACAATGCGTCAGCTGCTATTCCACCAACATCTATCATTATTCCATCACCCTATATAAGGATTACATAATTTCAAAATTATGCAATATCAATCTTTTACCTAATTAATCCAAAAACTTGTGATTAATGAAATAGTCTTTGATAAAATCACTATTGTCGTGATCAAAGCCTTCATGATGAATAACTTCCAGAATACTCTTTCCTTTTTGCCTTTCAATCAGATAGTACAAACACCAATATCCGCAGAGAACAGTATCTCGATTTTGTATTTCATCTTGTGAATAAAACACCTTTTTTTCCAGAAGTAGCAAGATAGTGATGAATTTCATGTGGCATAATTAAACCAAATGGATCAAAGTATTCTACCATCTGTGTATCAATATTTCTGTAACATACCCAGTGTGTTCCTTCACCTTGTATACTGTCGAGATTGATTATACCACATTCTTTCTTT
>JAOXSG010000807.1 GCA_025800105.1 Cohaesibacter sp.
GCCAAAGAGGGCCCTGATGGAAGGGGGAAGTTCAAGCCGCAGGACATGTTCAGCAAAGGCTTGCGACGCCACATTCTCTTTAGTCAGAACCATAATTCGCAGGGAAGGATCAACAGTGATCAGACCTGCGATTGTGGCAGCAGCTGCCCTCGTTTTACCTGCTCCAAAAACTCCGCTGATTGGGCAGTCCGTTTTGCCTTCTAACAGTGAGAGCAATAACGCAGACACAGCAGCAAGTAAGTGACCGTCACCACTTCTAGCCAATGGCTCCAGGATGGTCTGGAGGTACCTCTCTTCGTCCGTCAATTGCAGCTTCCGGTCATTAAGAAGGATACGGAGCAACCTGCAGGCAGCATTGAAGAGGTTCGCCCGCTCACTTGGCAGGATAGGGCAGAAGACTTCATTTGTCCGTATTCCACATCCAAGGCAGAGTCGCTCAGCCGGCATACGTGTAAGCACTGTCAGGTCTTCTATGCTCTGCCCTGCCCAGAAGGAAGGCCAAACAGGATAATGCCATGTGGAAACACGTGC
>JAOXSG010000524.1 GCA_025800105.1 Cohaesibacter sp.
CGCTCTTCCGGGTTTGCCTGACCCTAGTGAAGTGAGCTTGCCTGATGACCTTCAGTCAAAATCTCTGATGAAAGAGCGATGTGGAGAGGAAGATAAATTCGAAGGAAAAAGGAAAAATCGAAGTAGTGATGGGCAGACACTTTCTACGATTCCCGAAGTAAATGATGAGCAGCTTCTGGCCGACGCTTTAAGTGCTGTCTCTCTTGCTGAAGGTGAGTATGGAGGGCAACAAATTTCTACGCAGGCCAAGAAATTGAATGAAGCTATCTCGAAAACGCTTGAACCAGGAGAATCTGAGAAACGTAGAGAACCTGTTTCTCCTTCTCCTAAAAAAGGGCCTGAGAATGCTTGTTCATATGGATTGCCCTCTGAAGGAGTGAGTAGACTGCCTAACGCACCAGCTGGCTGTTCAGCTTTATGCGTAAGCTTGACATCTTCTCCTCTTGTTAAGAATAGAAGATCCAAGAGTGTTGAGCCATTGTTGAGTCAATCAACACAAAGGAAGAGAAACACTACAAACAGCAAGTCATGTCCCCCTGCTAGAAGCCAGCCTTCGCCTGTTAAGGAGGTCAAAAAGTTGCTTATCAAAAATGACCATGAAGCAATCAAGAAGAAAGAGAGTTCGCACCTCAGTGGGAAGGCCTCTCCCAAAAAACCATCAGGTCGACAACAGCCTCTGTTGAGAAGGCCTGGACAATGTGAGAGTGTGGCCTCTTATTTCGTCAAAC
>JAOXSG010000525.1 GCA_025800105.1 Cohaesibacter sp.
CTCTTCCTTTGTGTTGATTGACTCAACAATGGCTCAACACTCTTGGATCTTCTATTCTTAACAAGAGGAGAAGATGTCAAGCTTACGCATAAAGCTGAACAGCCAGCTGGTGCGTTAGGCAGTCTACTCGCTCCTTCAGAGGGCAATCCATGTGAACAAGCATTCTCAGGCCCTTTTTTAGGAGAAGGAGAACCAGGTTCTCTACGTTTCTCAGATTCTCCTGGTTCAAGCGTTTTCGAGATAGCTTCATTCAATTTCTTGGCCTGCGTAGAAATTTGTTGCCCTCCATGCTCACCTTCTGCAAGAGAGACAGCACTTAAAGCGTCGGCCAGAAGCTGCTCATCATTTACTTCCGGAATCGTAGAGAGTGTCTGCCCATCACTACTTCGATTTTTCCTTTTTCCTTCGAATTTATCTTCCTCTCCACATCGCTCTTTCATCAGAGATTTTGACTGAAGGTCATCAGGCAAGCTCACTTCACTAGGGTCAGGCAAACCCGGAAGAGCG
>JAOXSG010000823.1 GCA_025800105.1 Cohaesibacter sp.
AACCCAGTTTAAACTGCATGGATAACACAACAAAGCTCCGCGGTATGGCCAGTACCCTACGCATGCGCACAGCCATATCACACGAGCAGTGGCAGCCATGGAAAGTTGTTTCGGCCTTAAAAAAATGCGGTCTAATTGATAAAAAAATGAAATTCAGAAACCTTCAAAAGTTTGCAGTTTTGATGCCGATTTCTACGTTTATTTTTAACACACACACACACACACACACACACACACACACCACCCGGGAACAACTGATGGGCATTTACTTGTGTTGTCAGCCCGGGGGTTCGGGCATTAGAAACTACTGGCCTGGGCATTCGACTGCCTCATGATACTCGTGGTTTTGTTTCAGTAATGTTGCTGTTTCAGGGGAGTGCTGGGGAACGGGGTGGGTTGGGGAATTTGGCACATTGACACATTGATTTCTAAGGCTTGGTATGCTCTATTCTCGGCAAATTTGGGCTACATTCAGGCTGCCGGAGGTTTCTTGCTACATGTAACACCAGCACCAGCTTCAATTTCTGACAAACAGAAAAATTCGCCGCTGAACAACACATAATGCAATGCGATCACTACACCGCATCAGAGCTAATCCTTAAGCAGTACTGATTTTCATGAACAAACTGGTGAATGTATCATTTTATCATTCTGCTATTTTCCATCTGTAACAGAAGGAACTTATGGTAACCACTGAGTAGGATTTACGAGAGACAGAGTAGACCAAGAGCAATCCCGCGTTTCGCTTAGG
>JAOXSG010000529.1 GCA_025800105.1 Cohaesibacter sp.
CGACTTTGATTTCGACTTCGATGATTTAGAAGCAGAGGCCGGGGTGATGAAGCATCCAGCATGCCACTGAAGGTCTAGTTGCATTTTTGGATGGTAATACCCAAGTCATCAGATGTCATCATCGTGTTGCCAATCCTGCATGGTAAAATGACAGGCTTCAAAGCCAAAGCCTGCCCCCACGCCGGCGCCGGCGCCCGCACCAGCACCTGCGCCAATGCCTGTTGGGGCCTTGCGTTGTCAAACACGGCAGTAGGAGATCTGAAGCTTGCCACAGGAGATATGTGTCTAATTTTGCGATATCATATATCTAATCGTCCGCATTTGAACCGAAAAACAAGACCTGATAAAAATGAAGTCTGGAGTAGCTATGGCAGTTATCGGCCCTCCATAGGCTAGAAGTGGCCGCATCGGTATAGGGGGATCTTGAGGCTGTACGAGCACAGTCTGCGAGCGCTGCCGAGCCCAATTCATCTAACAAATTCGCGAACAAGAAGGTGCCAAGAGATTTCCACCTAAAATGGACATCATTGAATGATCTTTTAGAAAGCTGAACTGTTGTTCTCTTTGGATAACACTTGTTCTTTTTTATA
>JAOXSG010000828.1 GCA_025800105.1 Cohaesibacter sp.
AGGAGGCCTAAATTGCAACCCCTCAGACATCTGTCTATCTTGTGCTTCTAAATTCTGTTCTGCTTCTTGTATCAACTCATTTATTCTTGCATTTGTATAATGCCATGCTTGGGCATTCCTATTGTAAGTATCCTCATGCTGAGGAATATTATCTGAACGTGTTCTCAGGACATAGGCATATGCATCAGTCCAATGTCCTCGGGACGCGTAATGCTTGGCAGCTGTAAATCGCAACCTCATGTACTCTGCCTCATCCCATTCAAAGTACTGATCATACTGAGACAAATCAGCCGGTCTATCTTCGCTAAAGTCTAACTCATCTTCGAAATCCTCAGACAAATTAACAAAGAAGTCAGAATGCGGCTGTTTCTCACGCTCTAGCAATTGATTATACCTGTGCATATACTCTGCTCTAAGTGTGCCGAGTCCAGCTCCACTTTGCTTAGCGGAAGCTGCGCGCCTGGCATATTCTTCTGACCAGTCCTCTGCCATTCTATCTCGCTCCTCTCTGAGCTTCATAATCTGGTCTCTAGCCAGAGCTGCCAATTTCTTTCTACGTTTCTTG
>JAOXSG010000837.1 GCA_025800105.1 Cohaesibacter sp.
AACTGAGAAACCCCAACATTCTGGTTCCTTTCTCCCTCTCACTGGTTTTGGTGCCCCAGGTTTTGGAAACCAGCGCAAGATGCTCCAAGTTCTGCAATTGGGGCCGCCACCGACGCCCTGAATCTGACCCCGCCATGCTCCTACGCATAGGCTGGAGTAGAGGTCACCTTTGAGAATGTCATGGGAGGGTGTTCTTCGGATATCAAATGCCAGGACCTTGTCTTTCAAAGCTGGCTGATCTTTCAAAATGTATGCATCTAGACTGGCATCGTCTGACAGGCCTGCATAGAGCAGGAGCTGTCCTGGTGATTGGAAAATTGGTGGTGATACCGAGGGGTGATACCGAGGGGTCCCACAGGAGCCCCTGTTGGAGGCGTTCCGGCAAGGAAGCCGTCCAAGGAAAAAGTTTGCAAAGTTCCATAATGTTTCTTGGGGGGAGTGGCATCCGCCCCTCTTTGGAGAGGACTTCTTGGTCTCTCGGAGAATTTGCCGTAAGGCTTGGTACACTCGGTACG
>JAOXSG010000841.1 GCA_025800105.1 Cohaesibacter sp.
GACAACGGGGTTCTTGTCGTTGTCACGGTCCACAGTGATCGGTCCACCGGCGGAAATCTCACGCGCACGATGGGCGGCAAGCATTACCAGTTCAAACCGGTTGGGAACCTTGTCTACGCAGTCTTCAACCGTCACGCGGGCCATGAGAATCCCCTTCGGAGTCCAGAAGAAACCGCGATTTATCCTTTGGACCCGGGCTTGACAAGACCCAATGCGCTAAAGCCCGCGCGAAATCAAAGCCCCTCACATCCCAGGGCCAGAGACTCGCACAACCTCGGCCAAGGCCTCTGGCGGTAAATTATCTCGCAATTCGACTGCGGTTTTGTTGAGGATGGGATGACACCAATCCGGGGCAACTTCCGCCAAAGGAACCAACACGAATGCTCTTTGGTGCAATCTTGGGTGCGGCAATATCAATTCTTTGGGAGCTTTGACGCTTTGCAATTCCGGTGTAAGCTCCATCCATTGGAGGAATGTTTTACGGTTTGGCAATATTTTTTGCGCATCAGCAATCAAATCTAAGTCAAGCGTTCTTGGCCCCCAACGCTTTGAACGATCACGGCCAAATTCGGACTCTATCTCTAATAAAACCGTCAATGCCTCATCAGCACTGCCGGAAAATTGAACAGAAACTGCGCCATTTAAAAAATTTGGACCCGCGCCTTTGGGAAATGCTGGGGTCTCATACAAGGAGCTAACTCTATGAATATCAAAAGAGCATTCCGAAAGCCGGTTGATTGCGCAGTCAATTGACGTCGCGGGATCTCCATAAGCGGAGGCAAGATTTGATCCAATTGCAACTAGCATCGGGTTTGTAAAACTGTCATGATTTAGCCTGACCTCACGTCATTAGGCCTG
>JAOXSG010000849.1 GCA_025800105.1 Cohaesibacter sp.
GGCGGCCTTTATCGGACTTTTCCCAATTGGGCGAGCGATAGGACCACCAGCTGTAAAGGCGCTGGCTGGTGGGGATATGGGCACGGACCGCATCGACCCATTTGCCTGCTTTTTGGACCTGATCCAGCCGCTCCACCTCAATCGGGGTATGGCTTACGACCTTGAGCAATTGTTTGTGGGACCAGACATCATTTTCATGGGGGGCAATGTTCAAATCCCCGACCAATATGGCATTGCGATTGGTTTCTTCGCCCTGCAACCAGTCCGTCATCTCGTCCAGAAAATCCAGCTTGTGGCGGAATTTGTCATTCTCGTCCGGGTTTGGAATGTCACCTCCTGCCGGGACATAGAAATTATGGATTTTGATCGGTCCCTTGTCACTGTCAATGGTGACTGCGATGTGGCGGGCATCGCCCTTGTTACAAAATTCACGCACCTCTATATCGAGGAAAGGCACACGTGAGAGGGTTGCGACGCCGTGATAGCTTTTTTGGCCATTGATTGCCAAATGCTCATATCCCAATTTTTTCAGGGCAGCAGAGGGAAATTGATCATTCATGCATTTGGTTTCTTGCAAGCACAGAATATCGGGCGCGCGGTCGCTTTCGAATTGTTCGACAAGCTTGAGGCGGGAGCGCACAGAATTGATGTTCCAGGTTGCAAGGCTTAGGGTCACGGGCTCGCTCCATCATCTCAGGATCAGTGTTGCGGGATTCGAATCATCTTCGTCAATGTAGCGCGCATGGGTGGGATATCCAGAGACAAAAGACAAAAAGGCGCTTCTTTATAAGAAGCGCCTTGTCTAATTTTGGGTATGGGTCTTGAGCCTAATTCTCTTCCCGGCGTTCTTTCATCAAGTCGCGTTTGATCTTGAACAGGGATTGTTTGATCGGTTTTCCGGTTTCGATGTTAAAGACGGTGACCGTGGTGTCATAGCCTTGGGCGTCGCGGATGGTCCATTGACGCAATAGGCTGCTTTCGCGCTCGAAAATCAGGGTCAGGGTGCCATCGCCAAACAGGCTTTCCTGCTCAACCACCACCGAGATGATATCATCGGACAGATCGACATTTCTAACCCGTTTGTCATTGGCCAAATCCAGTGTTTCGGACAGAAGTACCTTGAGGGGCGTTTTGGACAGGGGATAGATATCTTGTGTTTTCAGCTTTCGATCTTCGATGGAAAGGGTTTTTCCATCGGCAATGATGTCGGTGAAAGAGGGAGCTGAATAATAGAAGCGGATTTTGCCCGGACGCTGAATGAAGAAATAGCCTTGCAAGGTATCGCCATTGGGGGCGGTTTGAATGAATTCCCCATTCATGGTGGTGTTGGCGTTGAAAGCTTTGGAAATCACATTCAGCGCGTTTTTCACGTCCTGCGTCATGGCTTTGACGGGGGATGTGATTGACACAGTCAGAGCAAGGAGGCTTGCAATGGTCAGGCCAAGCATTGAACGGCGGGACATGTGAGAGCGAAACATCAATGGGCGTTCCTTGTGCTATATGAATGGGGCACCTTGCGAGAAGCGATATAGACAGATGTGACAAAGACTGCATATCAGCCTGTGCTATTTTTATGTCTATTTTTATGTCCTATTCGATCAATGCGGCCAAAAACAGGAAGAAATGCGGTTTTCTTGCGGATAATTTACAGCTCTTTTTTGCTGGCATATGCGGGGCGCTTACATGGTCGCCCCTTCTTCTGGCACCAGAATTTCGCGTTTGCCTGCATGGTTGGCCGGGCTGATGACGCCTTCTTGCTCCATTTGCTCAATCAGGGTTGCGGCCCGGTTATAGCCAATGGATAGGCGGCGTTGGATGTAAGAGGTGGAGGCTTTGCGATCGCGCAAGACGATATCAACGGCCTTGTCATAAAGCGAGCCTTCGCCGCCGCCGCTGGCAGAGCCGGCCCCGCCAGCGCTGGCCTGCTCTTCTTCTGTTTCTTCTGTCACGGCTTCCAGATAATCCGGCACGCCTTGCAATTTCAGATGTTTGACGATTTCCTCGACCTCTTCGTCAGCGACAAAGGGGCCATGGACGCGCTGGGTGCGACCGCCACCAGCCATATAGAGCATATCGCCCATGCCGAGCAGTTGTTCTGCGCCCATTTCGCCCAAAATGGTGCGCGAATCGATTTTTGATGTCACCTGAAAGGACATGCGGGTCGGGAAGTTTGCCTTAATGGTTCCTGTGATCACATCGACCGATGGACGCTGGGTTGCCATGATCAAATGGATGCCTGCGGCACGGGCCATCTGGGCCAGCCGCTGAATGGCGCCTTCGATATCCTTGCCTGCGACCATCATCAGATCGGCCATTTCGTCGACAATGATGACGATATAGGGCATCGGCTCGAGATTGAGCTCTTCCTGCTCGTAGATTGGATCGCCGGTTTCCGGGTCAAACCCTGTTTGAACGGTGCGGGTGACCGCTTCGCCTTTGGCCAAAGACTGGCGCACACGATTGTTGAAGCCATCAATGTTGCGCACGCCCATTTTGGACATGTTTTTATAGCGCTGTTCCATTTCGCGCACGGCCCATTTCAGGGCGACAACGGCTTTGGATGGATCGGTGACAACCGGCGTCAGCAAATGCGGGATGCCATCATAGATGGACAATTCCAGCATTTTGGGGTCGATCATGATCAGGCGGCATTGCTCTGGTGTATGGCGATAGAGCAGGGACATGATGGTGGTGTTGATCGAAACGGACTTACCGGAACCGGTGGTACCGGCCACCAAAACGTGGGGCATGCGGGCCAGATCGGCAATCACCGGATCGCCGCCAATGCTCTTGCCCATACAGATGGGCAATTTGGCTTTGGATTTTTCAAAATCACTGCTGGAGAGCAATTCGCGCAAATAAACGGTTTCGCGGCGGGCATTGGGCAATTCGATGCCAATGGCATTGCGGCCCGGCACAACGGCAACACGGGCGGAAATGGCGCTCATAGAGCGAGCAATATCATCGGCCAGACCAATGACGCGCGAGGATTTGATGCCCGGGGCCGGTTCCAACTCATAAAGGGTGACAACGGGACCGGGGCGGACCTTGATGATTTCGCCGCGAATGCCAAAATCAGACAAGACACCTTCCAGAAGGCGGGCATTATGTTCCAGCTGGTCTGCGGTCAGGCCAGCATTGGGGCCAAGGCTTTTTGGCTCTTCCAAAAAGGAAATGGATGGGAACTGAAATTCCTGCTTGCGGATGAATGTGTTGCTTTTGGCGGCGCGCACCATGCGCTTGCCAACGCCTTCGCGCATGGTTTTGGCCTGCACTTGCTCATTGGTGGCAGCGCGCTGAACCGGTTCTTGTGGCTGGCGGTTGATCTCGGCTGGCGGTGCCATGCCAACAGGGCCACTAACAGAGCCTGCATTGGCTGTCTCATTCATCTCCCATGGGACGGTCTCATGCGGCATATCATCGTGATCATATGAGGCTTCCATATGGGGCTGGCCCTGCTCTTGCTCATAAGAATCATAAGTCGGATCATAGCTCTCATAAGCGACTGGATCGTGATCTCCCTCAAATATATGGTTTTGAGCAGGATGCTGCTCATGGCCCATTGCGGCAGGATCCATTTGCATTGGATTGATGCCCGCTTGCATATTGCCATGAGGTATATGTTGCATGGCATAGCCCTGATTTGGCATTTGTCCCGTCATGTGAGGCTGGGCTGGATGCTGAGAATGGGGCATCGGGGCCATATAGGGATCTTGCCGATTGGCAAGTGCGTCTAGTCCATCCTCTTCATCGCCTGCAAGATGGGCTTTTATGCTGCTCCATAATCCGGGGCGTGGTTTTGGCTGGGTCGCTGATGGCTGCTGCTCGAAGGATTGCTGGCCAAACTGATCCTGCATCGCGCTCTGTTGAGCATGCGCAGATTGTTCCTGCATTGGATGGGCTTGTATGGGGGCGCGGTTGCGCTGCGCTTTTCGTGCTAGTCGCCAATGTCCCAATGCGCCACGGATTATTGCAAAGAAACCAAGCTTTTTAGGTTTGTTTTGGGTGCGATCCAAGACAGGGCCTGCTTGCATATGCGCCTGTTCGTCATAGGTCGGATCGTCATATTGCTCGTCGGCAAAATCAGTCTCGTCATACTCTTGCTCTGCCTCATGATAAGGCTCATCCTCGTCCATGATATGGACCGGGGCGCGCCGGCGGGACAGAATTTGTTGCCATGTTGTGTCAATGGAATTGAGCAGCAGCAAAAGACCAACCGCACAAAAGCCAGTGCCGAGCAAAATGGCACCAAGACCATTGATGAAATGCGGATCAATCATCGAAATGAGCGCAAGGAAGCCATCGCCAATGATACCGCCCAAACTGATGGGCAAAGGCCAGCTTGAGGGAGCGGGAATGGTGGAAAAGGCAATGGCAATGGCCGCCAGACCACCAAGCCAAGCTAGACCGCGCATTCGCGTGATGCGCATGGGATGGATGCGGACCAAGCGCCAAAACCAGATGACAGGAGCGACCAAGAGGAAGGCCGCGGCCAGACCAAAGGTCTGGATCATCAAGTCGGATATCATTGCGCCGGGCAAGCCCATAAAGTTTCTTGGGGTATTTTGCGTGGCGTTGGAAAAGGAGGGGTCTGCGACATGCCAGGTTGCAAGCGCTGCGGCAATTGCAGCACATAAAGCCAGACCCAACAGGCCGGTTGCGGCAAACGCATTGCGACGCAAAGCCCGGCGCAGAGCGCTATCCCGGTCCTTATGCACGGTTTCAAATGGTTGCGTTGCAGACATATCACTCAGTCTCAATGGTTTCTCGTCGTCTTTTTCCAATCGGGAGATCCCACCCTCCCTCTCAGATGTCTTTTGTTCTGCCACACCCTATGGTAGATGTTTGTCTTTCATGTGCAGATGTTTTATTTTCGATCAGACAATGTTTCAGGCGTGTTAATGCAATGCTGGTTTCTTGCAAGGGAGCAACAAGGGCCAAACGGATGAAATGCTCCCCCGGATTGATGCCTTGTGCATCTTTTCGTGCTAAGAAAGAGCCGGGAATGACTTTGACACCCACCTCTTTCCAAAGTTTTTCAGTGACGGCGATATCGGAACCGAATTGTCTGATATCTAACCAGAGAAAAAAGCCGCCTTCAGGGCGCTGATAGGTGAAATCTGTGCTCAAAATTTGGCTGGCCTG
>JAOXSG010000532.1 GCA_025800105.1 Cohaesibacter sp.
CCAGCAACTGTTCCAAGGGAATGAAGTTGTTGCTGCTCAGCAACTGTTCCCAGAGAAGCATGAAGTTGCTGCCCAGCAACCGTTATTGTAAGTCAGATGAATCAACCTGCGCCCCACCTTGTGAGGCGGTGGTCCTTTTGGTGTAGATGCCATAACTTTCGCACTAACTTTCGCTTCACCCTGCCAGCACCCACCCATTAATGTTCTTGGACTTGGGTCAAATGCTGGATCAAAAAACGAATCCCCCAGCCTTCGGCATCGGCTTTGGCGGCTTTGGTGCTGCAAGAGGGTCCTGGCATTTTACTTTGGAAACTCATGAAAATTTCTAGATTTCCTCTGAATTTCTAGATTTCTTAGGTTGTTCGGATTCTTTTTTTTGAGGCCCAAAAATTAGTTTAGCAGCCGTCCTTGGGAATCGGCGCTGCTTTTTGAGGTTGTGCAGCAGGTCCTTGTCCAGTCGCCTGGCACACGTGACACCCATGGCTTCACGAAGTCAGAAATTGACGAAAGAGAACCCGGCCTTTGGACTCAGACTCAGGGGCTGAGGCAGGTGTGCCTTCAGGCAGTCTTGCAACACATGCGAAATCAAAGGGTTGCCAACTGCTGTTTGCCCCGCCTTTGCTTTCCCTGGTTGCTGTGAGCTTGACGAAACAGCAGGCTCCTGCAGGCAGTCATCATGACTAATTGCGAACAAAAACAAAATTTTGCCTTTACCCAACCTTGTCTTGAGATCGCAGGATTTCCAAGGCTTTCAACCTCATCCTCTTGTCTTCTTCTTCCAAAGCAGCTTCTCTTTTTTTAGCTTCGGCTTCATCCTCTACTTGTTTCTTCTTTTCGGCCCATTCAGCTGCCGTCTTCTGTTTTTCCCTATCTGCTGCCGCCCTCTCTGCTGCCGCCCTCTCTACTGCCTTCCTCTGGGCTGCCACCAGATCTGCTGATGCCTTGTCAGCTGCTGCCTTCTCAGCTGCTGCCTTCGCAGTTGCTGCTTTCTCTGATGCATCCCTCTCTCTTGCCTCAGCCTCTTGACGTTGTCGTTGAGCTTCAAACTGTCGCTGCTGCTGCATCTGTGCATCTAGCTGTTGGCGCATTTGTGTTGCATGTGCAGCGGCTATCTGCTGCTGCTGGCATGCGTACATTTGTGCAGCTAGCTTTTTGGATTTTGGATTTTGGACTTTGGGGATTTTGGATTTTGGGGATTTTGGATTTTGGATTTTGGGGATGTTGGATTTTGGATTTTAGGGATTTTGGGGATTTGGGATTTTGGATTTTTGGAACATTATGTAGCAGATCTTTATGTGCAAAGTTTGGATTTTGGATTTTGGGGATTTTGGATTTTGGATTTTGAGGATTTTGGATTTTGGATTTTGGTGATTTTTTGAGTTTGGGGGACTGCGGATTTTGGATTGGACATTTTGACCAAACTTTTGGATGCTACATAAGAAAAGAAGACTGTGCACGCCGACCCGGGTCGGCGGATTTCCTCTTATCTGGACATGTTCAGGTTCCATCTTGGTTTTCAGGAGTGTACTCAGATTCCATGGATCAAAAAATGCCCTGACCTTCCCAGGTCTTGGAGGAATTGGATATGATGAAGATTGGCAGCCTTACTGTCCTATCACCTGGGCAGGTTCTCCGATCCATGGATGGTGATTTTTGTTCTATGGGATCCATGTAGGTTACTATGGGGTAAAATGATGGGTTTTCCGCCCAAATCATCCATTTTAATAGGGTTTTCCATTATTTTCACCATCCATTTTGGGACAGCCCTATTTTAGGAAACCCCCATATTCGAAAAGATGGATCAGTGCTGAGTG
>JAOXSG010000877.1 GCA_025800105.1 Cohaesibacter sp.
CTGCCGTCTTGTAAGGCCACTGGTCAGTGCAATGCGAACCGCTTCTTGTCGAAATTCTTCGCTTTTGTATCGTCCCATAAAAAATCTCCTTTGTTGCAGTATATGCTTTCAAAGGAGCGGCACAATTCCGGGACAGGTCCAATTAGATCTGCCAATAGTGATGCATCCGCAACCTCATGAGCCGTCCCTACGCGTATGAAATCGAGTGGATTATAGCCGCCACTTGGCACATCATCGCTAAATGGCGCAATGGTTACGACACGGCCAACAGTCTTTCTAAACCTGCCCGTACCAGCAAAATTCTCCCCCTTCATATCGATGACAAAGGCAGAGCCCTTATAATCAAGAAGGTTTGGAATAACTCCACCCGCACCTTTACCACTGCGAGTTGGAGCAAACGTCAACAAGTGGCCCGGTCCAGAATATCGCAGCACCTCTCCTTTGCGTCGCCCCAAGATCAAGCCTTCTCGATTGAGCAGCCCAGCTTTTTTGATTTCTCGATTTCGTGCAAATCGGGCAGAGCCGAAATGTGTAGAAGGTTTCCATAAAACCGCATGGATTTTCTGAAGCGAGAACTGAAACAGCAAGCCAGAAGCCCCCCACAAAAGCATTTACAAAAGCTGATGATACCCTTCACCCCAATTATAGATTGCAGCCAAAGCACCCATAAAAAGGGGAAACCATAACGGTTTCAGTCGTGATGAATTGATATTTTCTTCTGATAAATTTCGAATAGTGCCAACACAGATACGTACAAACGCACCTGCGACACTCAATAATAAATTGACCATCGCTCCGAGTCCTTAAATTGTTTTGGCGCAATAACTTATGGATGGAGAAAACAGTCAGATTTGGCGTAAAACTGACATTTTTATTGTTGAATATTATACGTAATTGTTCATAATTGAGAGTGATGGAAGTCTCGAGACCACTCTAGGTCCTTGTCGCAAAGAGAGATTTCCATCACCTTCCTAAAACATGGGCATACAACAAACTGTATACAACCTTTAAGTGTTCGACAGTTATTGCCAGCTTCAACATCTTGGCAGCCCAATAAACATCACCTTCTATATCTAAAGAGTACTAAGGGGCTTTGCCCCTAGCGCAGTCAAGGTTGCCATTCTGCGGCCATCGGCGTGTCCCCATTCTTCCTTCATATTCATTCAGTGCAGAACGGGTGATCCCCCTCACCTCAGCCGACCTATGCCTTTGCCTCCCCACCACTCGCCGTAGCGGCAGCGGTTGCATATCGCGCAACCGAAAAACAAAGGGGAGACAGAGGAAATGAACACACCACAAATATATATCGCAGATCTAGCAGCCTATAATTCAGGCATCCTTCACGGACAATGGATTGATGCGACCATTGAGCTAGATGACATTCATGAGGCCATTGCAAATATTCTGAACACCTCACCCATCTCCAATGCTGAAGAATGGGCCATTCATGATTATGACGACTTCGGCGACCTCAATTTTGGGGAGTTCCCAAGCTTGAAGCAAGTACAGGAAATTGCATGCTTCCTTCAAGAGCATGGGAAGTTGGGAGAGGAAATCTTGAACCATAATGACTTGGATATGGAACGGTCAAAGCAAGCCTTGGATGATGGTTACGTTGGCCAATACGAAAGCCTTGCAGACTATGCCGAGCAGATCACAACCGAAACCGCCGACATTCCAAAACATCTAGAATATTACATCGATTACGAAGCCATGGGCAGAGACATGGAGTTAAACGGCGATGTTTACACAGTCGAAACTGGATATCAGGAAGTTCATATTTTCTGGAACCACTGAGAAATAGCAAGATGAGAATGGAGCCAAAGCTCCATTCTAATTAATACAGACTGAGGCAGGCCTCAGACATATTTAGCACCCCTACCCCACCCAAATTTTGCAGCTCCGCAGCAATAAAAAAAGGCCTCTCAAGAGAGAAGCCTTTTATCGATATGAGATCACAAAATGCAATCAATGGATCAATGAAATACGAATACACCTTTTGATAAAAATCACATTGAGTGATAGAAATTAGGTAACACAGTTTGATTTAGGCAGAGATCTTATTCAGCAATTTCCGCCGAAAGGCCAAAGCAAAGGGATAGGCTGATAAAACTATGAGCGCAACTGAGTACTCTCTTATCCAACCTAATATCATTGGTCATCAGGTGAATGCAGTGTTTCCACCCTCTGCCCTTCTAGCCAGTGTTCGAAGGCCTTGCGGTCGATGTAGACACGCCCGCCAATTTTGATAATGCAGGCGGCAAAGCCGTTTATATCTGCGTTGAATATCCACCATCTCAGTATTGCCTCAGAAAAAGCCGGGTTTAACTCGGCTATCTGAGCCACCGTCATCATATTATTCATTTCCATGCCTTGTCGCACCTTATAGTTGTAATTCATCTATTGGTATAGGAACGACATAGGCAAGTTTTAAGCCCCCCAGAACAATCTAGCAAACCTGACATACCCCCGTTTATCTCAATAATGGGCTCTATTGTTGGTGAGCTTTTGCACCTGATATCTCGCTGAATTCAAAGCTGAATTCTTAAAAATTACGCACTCTATCTCACATAAGCGCACTGCCAAATATTCAACTTGAAAGAATTATCAACTAATACTATTATATTAATAAGCAGGAGAAAAAATTAAATTAGAAACATTATGATATCACTTATAACGCCATCAAAAGCACAGAGAAAGCTCGCAGAAAATACGCGCGCGCGTCGGTTACAAATGGAGTTAACCCAAGCAGGTGTTGCCGAACGCTCAGGCGTTCCCCTGCCCACACTTCGTAAGTTTGAGCAAAAAGGCGTAATATCTCTCGAAGCTTTCCTGAAGATTCAAATGGTGCTAGGTGGACTTGACGATATCCTCAAGGCGACACAGGTTAAAGATACGCCATTCTCATCTATAGACGAGGTTTTAGAAGCAGATGAAGCGCCTACCCGCAAAAGAGGTAAGCGCAAATGAGCCCTATTCAATCTGTCAAAGAAGTAAAAGTTGGTATCGATTTTGGCAGCGGTGCCTCACCCGTCGGGCGCTTGGCCGTTCGTGATCGAAAAATCTATTTTGAGTATGACAGCAGCTTCATTCAGCGAGGCCTAGAGATATCGCCGTTGCGCTTGCCTCTCAAAGCAGGGTTAGACAGCTTTGAACGCAATCTATTTGAAGGCTTGCCCGGTGTGTTTAACGACAGCCTACCCGATGGTTGGGGGCGATTGCTATTTGACCGTTTTGCTCGTTCACAAGGCAGATTTCCAGCGGACATAACACCGCTGGACCGACTGGCTCATATCGGACAGCACGGTTTGGGTGCATTGGTTTTTGAACCAGACCACAGCCTTGAAAAACAGCACCAAGATATCAGCTTAGATCACTTAGCTATTCAGGCACAGGACGTTTTAGACGGTGCATCAGATGATGTACTGGCAGAACTCATTGCCCTCAATGGATCATCTGCTGGTGCCAGACCAAAGGCGCTTATTGGCGTAAGCCGAACGAAGGATCATATCATTCACGGCATTCCAGACCTTCCTGAAAATTATACGCCGTGGATGGTCAAATTCCCCAACAGCCAAGATGGATTAGATGCGGGCGCTATTGAGTATGTTTATGCTTTGATGGCCAAAGAAGCAGGCATCAACATGCCAGATGTGCACTTATTTCCAGCACAAAAAGGACCGGGTTATTTTGCTATCAAACGTTTTGATCGAGATGGCAACAAACGCTATCACATGCATACCGCTTGCGGCCTACTGCATTCTGACTTTCGAACTCCATCACTTGATTATGAAGACCTGATCGCCCTAACTGGCATGCTTACGCGCGATGTACGAGAAATCGAAAAACTGTATCAGTTGGCTGTGTTCAATGTGCTTGCACACAACCGCGACGACCATTCCAAAAACTTTAGCTTCCTGATGGATCAGGGCGGACAATGGAAGCTCTCTCCAGCTTATGATCTGACATTCTCGTCAGGTCCGCGTGGTGAGCAGAGCACCTTGGTCATGGGCGAAGGGCGCGCTCCAAATACTGATCATCTACTTAAACTGGCTAAGGAAGCAAACATCACCAGCCACAGAGCGACAGAAATTATTGAAGTCACGAAATCAAGCCTCACCAAATGGTCGGCACTTGCACAGCAATATGGCGTAAGCGATACCAACATTAGGCTGATTGGTAGCTCACTTGGGCACCTAGTTGAAAAATAGCCCTCCTCAGAAGTCAGGCGGAGGTGGTACAGTATCCTTAATTGCGTCCTCATCATCAGGTGATTTAGATGCAATTTCTTCTGATTTTGAAGTGACCGTTTCATCAGACCGCTGTGCTGTTTCAGTGTCGTTTTTCATCTCCTTTTTAGGTGGCCAAGGGCTGATGCTGCCATCTTCTTCTACGATGCTATCGCCAATGAGACGACCTGCCATGTAGAGGCGGTCCGGCTCCATCTTCCAGTATTTTTCTGCATTCTCAATTTCACCCAGAATGTACTCATCTTCATAAGCATATCTAAGCTTGGCCCGAATGGGCGGTACGCCTTTGGCGAAAATGATCTGCTCATCTTTAAAGGTATCATCCAGCAGCTCTTGAGGCGTGACGAGCTTTTGCTTTTGCCCTAAAACACTCTCCACATCCCCTAAGCGGTCCGAGATTTTGGTCGCAGTTTCCAGATCACCCGGCGCGAAGTAGCATTCCATCTTGCAGTTGGAGATCATGCTTTGGGCTTTCGGATAGAGGTTATATAGCTGATTCAAATCTTGAAAGATCAGCCAAAAGCGCATGTCAGCAGATGCCGCGATAGACATGGCATCCTCAATCACCTTCATGTACCCAAGCTGGGCAACTTCATCCAAGACAAACAAAGCCTTTCGCTCGAAATATTCAGGTGCACAAGCCTCCGCTTCTGGCACTCTCAACGTTCCCCTTTTCATGCTTTGCATTTCACGGATGAACATCCCGAAGATCACCCGCAACACTGGTGCATAAGTGGCAATTTTCTCAGGCGGAATGATGAAATAAGAGCTGCTGAAACCTTCTCTGCGTTTAATGATCTTATCTGGGCAGACCGAAACGCTAGAGCCAACTCGCCCCTCACCGTCGCCATTGAGCACAAAATCACGAAAAAACAACTCTAAAAACTGTGTGTTTGGAGATAGCTCTGGCGTCGTAAAGCTGGTAACCGGGCGATCTGCTCGCTGTTCCAGATCTGCAATTGGCTACGCAGTGTTTGAAATATGCTGGCTCGCAAATTCTCAGACTGGCCATCCAGATTTTCACCCAGTTGCAGCAGATGCAAATTATCTGACACTAACAATTCAGGTACAAGTTTTGCTGCTGCACGAGCCGTAGTAAAGCGCATCACCTGAAACATGGTTTGCTGCTCTTTAGGCAAATAGGTCTTCACATAGTGCACAAATCCGGCAAGGATCTCACGAGCGCTGGCTTCCCAAAATGGATCATTTGCATTGCTCGGCACAATCGCCATTGTTGCGAACTCTGCCGCATCCTCATAGCTTTGCACAAAGTCCAGCGGATTGAAGCAATCAGAGATACCATCTTCATCAAACGGAGCCCATTTGCAGACAGGCCCAAATTGTCGGCGTATCAATCCTGTCTTTTCGTAGTTCTCACCCTTGGGATCAAGGACGATAACCATGGAAATATAATCAATCAAGGCAGGGATAATTTGCCCCTGCCCTTTACCGGCACGCGTCGGTGCGACGGTCAGCAAATGCCCCTCACCTTCTAGCCGCACTGAAGTCGTCCGGGTCTCGTTATTATATGAGTCATAGTAGGGGAATTTCCCGACAACAAGCTGGTCAGGAATGAAGTCACCCGGCACATAGCCATTATCCAAAAGCTGAAAAACATCAGCCCAACACGACTGCTTACCGACATTCAGAAGCCGCCTGTTATCTTCGGGGTGGCCATACCCAGCGCTTCCATATATTTCTGTTTGAGCATCTGATCATCACCCAGTTGGATCGCATGATCGATGCCGCGTCCTCTGCCACTTTCCAGATTGGCTGCAAGCGCAAGTAGCTCCGCTTTGATGGGTGGCAGCCCCTCCTTGATATTGTCAAAATATCACTGATTGTGGGAACGCTTATCGCGTCTGGCTTCGGCCGCCTCTGCTTCCCTGCGGCGCTCCATTCTTGCCTGCTGCATTGTAGCAGCCTTCTGCTTGACTGCCCCAAAACCTTCTTTGCGCCACCACCAAAAAGTCTTTCATTATTGAAATTCCTTGCTTGATTTTGGATCGTATTGAAAATGATTGAAGCCTATTGACAGCCATTGTAAATTGGCCAAAATGGCAGAATACCTAGACTTCCAAATAATTTAAATTCTTCAAATATCTACCTATGTCTATTGAGTGAAGGCAAGATGGATGTTTGTATACGAAAACTCTCCCATAGAGATTATTCACCTACAAACAGACCGAAGCATTTGCCCCACCAACACGATGTGTTCGGGGGCTCAAGTTTCTCTATCTTGCTCTATGAGATTATATATTTCAATCACTGGAGGTGAGAAATCGGAAGACCACCCAAAGACCCGGGCAAGGTGCGAAACAAGGTCGCCCCCTACGCTTTACGTAAAAAGAATGGCAACGCATTCAGGAAATGGCATCAGCAGAAAATTTGACCGCTGCTGAATATATGCGCCGTACGCTCACCACACGACGTCCACGCCCTATACCAGAACGCAAAGCAGCACTATCGGATCTACTTTTTGCACTTCAAAAAATTGCTACGAATTGCCGCCAGCTTGAAGCCGCGACAGGCCAGAACACCTACGGCAAATGGGCAAGGTATGTTGGTAAGGATACGGTCGAGCGCGCTCTTGAGAGGCCCGATGCACTGCCGCAGATTATTGACAGCCTGCCAGACATCAATATAGCAGGCCAAAGCGTAAATGCCCTAGCGCATACTGCAAACAGTGGTGAACCCCTCAATTACGATTTAGTATCTATGGCCTTTGATCAATTGAAGGCCGCCCTATCTCCACTGCATGAGGCACTTAAAGATCCGGCACCGGAAGAGTAATGCATGCGCTTCAAAATTCCCAAACAACAACCATCAAGCTTTAAAAATTCGGCACGTTATCTTGCTGGCCTCAGCCACGGCAAAAGCCCCGACCGTGTTGCTTGGATGGTCGCCAACAACCTTGAAGTCACGCACCCAGATTCAGCAGCAGCAGTCATGGAAGCCACAGCCTTGCAATCCAAACGCTGCAAACAACCCGTCTATCACTTCATTCTGACTTTTGATCCCAAAGATGCTGATGCTGGCAAAACATCTGATGAACTGATGCAGACTATTGCAAAGCAAACTCTGGAGCGCATGGGCCTGCAAGAATATCAATCCCTCACCTATGCCCATAAGGATACAGACCATCCGCATATTCATTTTTTGATAAACCGCGTTCATCCAGAAACCGGCAAAGCATACGACCGTCATAGAGATGGCACCCGCCTTAAAGACATCGTGCGTGATCTTGCAACAGCACACGGGCTAAACATACTCAAAAGCAAAGATCAAACCCGCGACCGAGACTTGATGGACGATCAAGCTGGTCATCTGTCAGATGGGCAATACCGACAGGCAATGAAGGAGATGGATGGTCAGGAGGCCCCATTCTCCAAACAGAAAATCAAAGATCTACGTCAACTTCTAAGACCAGCATTTTATGAGACTCAATCATGGTCAGAACTGGAACAACAGCTTATTGAACAGGGACTGCATCTTCGCAGTAAAGGTCAGGGTCTAATCCTCACAAACGGGAAGCAATTTGCCAAACTTTCTGAGATGGGAAAAGGCATCAGGCTATCTGCATTGGAAGAGCGCTTCGGCCAAAAATTTGAAGCCCATCGCCAGCAGCAAATCCAAGAGAAGACATCCTCAAAAACACCATCAGATGATAAAACGCATTCTGCCCGTTATGCAGACTATGCAGTCAAAGAGTTGGATGCAGCTGATCAAGATTACCGATATTGGTCGATGATTGAGCAAGAATACCTCTCACGAAAATCCTCAATCACAAAATCAGAGCGCCAACATAAGCTGGCAGAAAACAATCGTGACAGGCAATTCTCATGGACGCACAAACGAAACGTCAGCCTGCTCGACAGCCTCGCCAAGCTATATACGAACGCTGATCGAGCCAGATACCAATGGGATGCTATTGAGAAAAAGAACGGGCTGGAAACCACAATCGAGATGATCAAGTCCGATCCTGCATTGCTTGGTGACTTACTCCCTGCCCCCAATCCAAAATTGACGAATAAACAGGCCCAAAAAGACTTCCGAAAATTGGCTACATTACGGCGCAAATATCACACGGCAAAAAATCGACTTGATGATGCGTATGCGCGAATTACCACGGAGCGACGGAAGCTGGACAAAGCGAAGTATGACTATGAGATGCTTTGCAACAGCGTTGGCTCACTTGAGCAAATCAAAACCAGCGTCAGGGAGAAAATCAGGATTCGCGCAATGGCACTTTCTCGCATCACAGCAAAGATGCTTAAAGACGCTAACCTTACTGAAGAACGGCGTGAACAACTGCATAAAACTTGGCTTCGTCATCTAGAACGAAAACGCAAAAGGGAAAGAGATCGCAGTCGCTACTAGCCTCTCCCCCTTTTACATTTCCACAAACCAATGAATTGCGCGGGATGATTGGAAAATTTACCCAGCAAAACAAACAGTTAAACAACACGTTTTAGGTGAACATTTTTATATAAGTTTAACGGCCCTTCTATCGATTAGTTTTAAATATGTACACATCGACGCGAACTCCACCTCCGGAAGTCATCACATGTCAGTTACAGCGTAGCATTAACCTCTTCTTCCCTTTGGGAATTACTCGAATTGAACTCGGGCTGAACCGTTAGCCAAGCGGGTAAAAGATTTACTGCTCGCAATTCGGCTATTCTTGACAGCACAAACATAAGTGTGGCGATTATCCAAACCAATGATACCAAGGACATCATTCCAAAGAATTTTAAAAATGGAAGCGGCCAAGTAGGGAGCGTAATGTTACCTACATCTTTGCCGCTGGAATTTATAATGCCCTCTACAGGAAGTCCAATAGTCAAAAGACTTGAAGAAAATAAGAGAGCCAGAATCGAAAAGTAAAAATGCAGTTCAATTCTCCGAAGCTCGCTATCTCTTTTTGGTATAACGACCCTTGCAATTCGCGAACCCATCATAGTCGCATAGTAGATCATCATTGTTATGATAACTAAAACAGTAGCTGATCGCTTTACGATATCATCTAGAGGCTCAAACCATGAAATGAAACTGATGGTGTAAATCTGGTCAACAACAAGAAACGATCCTCCAATAGCAATGGCCGCAACCAATCGTCTTGCGATCTTAGAGGCATTTGCAAAAAAGAAGCCCAATCTCACAATGAATGATGAATAGAATTTTTGAGGAGATTTGACGCCCTCTTCTATCAACAAAAACATTCCAACAAACAAACTAGCAAGTGCATTCCCGGTTTGTAGTCAATAAAACTGATGAGCTGCAATGCCAATAGAGAGAACTAGAGAAGCTCTTTTGAAAGTAAAAATTTCCATATATATCTCCAAAGTATAAGTACAATATTTTCATATTATTGAGCTCAATTTTTAAATTGCAATAATTATTTCCACCACCTAATTTGTGTGGAAGGTGATTGCTAATAAAGTTCCAGAATGACATAAAGTGCGACATTTGGTAAATTCTCAAAGTACCAGCCTGAATAGTTAAGTATCCTCAAATTTCCAATCACCAGCTCATGAATCTTCTTTTGGCGCTGATTGTTGGTCGGGTAGTTTAGGCTAACTTCTTAGAAATTAAAGCCTGAGAAGATTTTCCAGATTTCAGGAAATTCATAGATAGAAAAGAGGAAACAGAAACAACCTTTAATGAATTTAAGCTGATCCGACAGGCATGTGAAATCTTCTGAGCCAAAGATACCTTTGACATAATAAGTCTCATAGTTCCAATACGGTGAGTCGAAGCAATAGAGCGTTTAGGCCAATCATCACACCAAATAAGCGCTCGTGACATCTTCCAGCAATGGCAAAATCTCAAAGCGCTGGCCACGTTAAAAGGCAAAGAGATCGCCGTTGATAGCGACCTCTTTGCCTTATTTTATCTAGTGAAATGGTGTGATCTTGATCCGAGAATGAAAGGTTGAGGAGCGGTCTTGTGTATACCAGATCAACGAATCCTCAGTAAAGATTTTCATTTCACTTCCCGTAGCCATGGCCATACGCAACTTCTTGAACTCATCTTCAGGCAGACCGCGCGTTTCCATATAATCAAGAATACTCTGTGTCGCAGAATCTCTCTTCCACTGAAGCTCGACCTTCTGGACCATGTTCGGATCATCGCTAGACCGTTTAATCCACCAATGGACAATGCTTAGGCCTGAGCATTCATGAATAGTTTTGTACACCAGAAGGCGGCAATTAAATTTCCCATTAAGAAGTTTGTTTTCCTCCTCGAAGGACTTCAACCCGCCATCACTGCCGGAAAAGCAACCTGCCAAAAGCAAAAGCGCAACTGCAGAGGCCGTGCGCGTAAGATACGTAATCATTTCTCGATTTCTCACGATTGAATTATTGAGACGCGACAAGACCGCTCATCAGCGCAAGTACACTGAATGGAATTTTTTCGAACGATCATGGTAGTAAACGTATGTGTCGCCTTGGGTATAGAAAGTGTAACAGGTCTTGCGCCCTGCGGCCTTGCTGGTCTTTGCATTGGTTGCGCACAGCACCCCATTTGGCGCGATTTTATACGTACCAAACACTTTGAACTTGCTATCATGATACTGATATTTGCCATTGGATTTAAAGGCAAAATGAGAGTCAGTTGGCCTAAAGCCCCAATCGCGATCCACAAAAGTTGCACGAACTTGCGCAGCCGTTAAAGCGACTTTTTTATCACCAGTCGTTTGACATGCTGCAATAGGAAACAGCACTGCTACAACACATAAGTTTCTGATATTAAATAAGGAATCCATGACCTTACTCCTTGAAGCATAGTTTTGGGGGCGCAATGCATGCATAAAATGCACACATCACTTGCTTTATGAAAATTTAGAAGGGGTTATTTGCGAAATCCGAGAGAGGCCTTACCTGCCAAGTTTTGATGCATGCGCGTCACCAAAATAAGATTGCCACCAGTCAGGCTCAGAACATGATAAACAGGCACCACATTCTCAGCATCTACAGGCACACAAGACACAACCAAATGCTTGCCCCGTCGCCCATGCAGCAACATGGCAACTTCAGTTGACCCTACAGAGCCTCTCATACCAGCATGACTAACCGCTTTGGCCAAAGACCCTACACATCTCTCTTTGCTCATCAGCTTGCTGCCAGCATACGAGCTAAAGAACATGCCCTTACCATCTGAAAGCATCTGCTTACCATAGGTTTGAAGGTCAGAAACTTCTAGATCCGTATCGGCAAGGCCCTCTTTCACCGCCTTCATCTGATATGACAACTTTTGTACGCCCAAGATTGGGTTTGGCGTCACATAGGTAAAAACGTCAGCCAGCAGGCCAATCTTGCCTTTGCCATCGGATTTAGTTGTACAGCTCAAAATCGTGTAAACGGGTCCACCGCTTTCTGTGCTTGCAGGCTCTTTTACAAACGAACTGATGCCCCACTTGTACCCTTCGGAGCCTTTCGGTGCTTTTTTGAGCGTCGCCTGAGCCGCTCTATGGCTGGCCTCTATACAGGTTTCAAAATTTTCAAACGTGCCAACGGCCTCAGATTTCCAATACGTACCATCAAGTGATGAACTCATTTTATCTTTCGCTTGCGCAAAAGACGATGCTGAACAAGCCACGACCAAAACAGTGGCCCACGCAAAATGCATTTTCAAAAAACTGTCTCCCTCCCCAGCCTTGGCCGAGGATTAGCCAGAACAAACATCCGCGCAGAATGCTACCACTCGCTATAAGCAAGCGATCTCCAGTGTTTTTCGCTGAGAGGGACTCCCCACGTGGAACGGAATAACATATTCTGTTCCATAGGCTTTTAGTGGCTATTCAAACCCCACATTCTCTGGGCGATGGTTCGCTCTTCTGTACCTGTGACATCGGCATAGATCGCGGTAGTTTCTAAATGCGCATGACCAAGCCAACGCTGTACCAAGTTAAGGGGAATGTTGTTCTGAACAGCGATGACGCCAAATGCATGACGCAAGCCTTTGGGCGTTGCGTGGGGACCAGAAATCTCTGCCTGCTTCATTACTTTAGAAACATGCCGCCAAGCCGTATTCCTTGCCCAAGGCCAGATGCGGTGAGATGTCTCGGTGGCTTCGGCCATCTTTAGAAGTCTGGAAACAAGTGCATCAGGAATCGGCACGGCTCTATAAACACCTCTGCGCCGCTTTTTGAGGCTTTCAAAAACAAGAACGCCCTGAGCCGCATCTAGCCGCGACGGTGTTAAAGCCAAGGCTTCTGAGATACGGCACCCCGTAAACGCAAGAACCTGACAAAAGATTGTGATTTCATCAGGAAATACCTCTGCTTTGATGAGGAACGCTTCTCGCTCTGCATAAGTCAGGTATTTGCGATTTCCCTGCCCGTCAAACAAATTTGTCTTTGAATTATCCAGCTCAATTAAACCTTATGTGGAAAATATTTTACTGGCCACCTTGACGAGATTCCAAGCTTGGAACAGTATATGTTATTTTGTTCCACAATCAGAAATAATAATTCACGAAATTTCAGATACTCCCATCGTAGAATTCCATCATCCTACAGAAAGTAAATGCGTTTTCTGGCTACAGTGTAGCCAGAGAGCAAACCGTACCTGAGCCGACATTGGGTACAAATCTGGGTACAGTAGCTCGTCTTCCCTAGTCAAATCAGGATATTCTGAAGATAGAACTGAAAGCGGCTAGACTGCATTGAGAGCAAATTTCACCACAGAAACACCGGATGCAGTGCTTATCCCAATAAGTTTTTCAATAAAAATGATTAAGAAGATGGGCATCAAGAGAGAGAATACGTTCAACCAAAATCAGCATCAGGTGCAACGCGGGTACAACAAAATGGGTCCAAGTTTTGTTGAAACTGGTTGTTATCTGTGAAAAAAAGTTGAACCCATTTGTACCAAAACTGTACCCAAAGGGGTTCCTTCAAACTGACGCGGTGAGCTAAGTCATTGAAAAGATTGGTTGCGGGGGCAGGATTTGAACCTGCGACCTTCAGGTTATGAGCCTGACGAGCTACCGGGCTGCTCCACCCCGCGTCACCATGCGCGAATGCGCCAAACATCAACAACAAACCATTTTTGCTTCCCGGCAGAAGCGTTTCAAGAAATTGTCTTGAAATTGGTTGCGGGGGCAGGATTTGAACCTGCGACCTTCAGGTTATGAGCCTGACGAGCTACCGGGCTGCTCCACCCCGCGTCATTGAAGTGTCATCTTTATAGAAGCATTTTTTTGAAATGCCAGACGAAAATAA
>JAOXSG010000885.1 GCA_025800105.1 Cohaesibacter sp.
TATGAAGAGGCTCTGACAGCGCAAATCCAAGACCGGTAAAGATGATTGGCAAGGTCAAAGGACTGCGCATAATCACTTTGCTGAATAATGAATAGCCAGCAAAGATCGAAAGAATGATCAGAAAAATCCATGTCATTGACGATCCTCCTGCGCTGGTAAGACTTGATCAGGTAAGGCTTGGTCCGGCAAGAGATGTTTATATTGCTTTCGGAGCTTGGCCAATTTTGGTTCGATATAGGTTTTGCAGAAAGGCTTTTCGGGCTTTGATTGATAATAATTGTGAAAGCGCTCATCAGATGGTTTGAAGCCACGATGCATCAAAATCTGGGTGATGAAGCGGATTTGCGTCTCCTTGCTGATGTCAGCGACAATCTTTTCGCAGTCTTTTTGCTGGTCCCTATCCAGCACATAGACAGCGCTGCGATATTTGCCCCGCATTTTATGCGAAGATGCACTGGCATGGGTGGTCAAATGCACCATGATCAGATCACGCATAGAAATCACATCGGGGTCAAAATCCAGCTCCACCGCTTCGGACCAACTATCAAAAGGGCTATCTGACTGAATGAAGCCCTGAGATACCGTGCGCACCCCCATCAATGGCTGGAAAACCGCTTCTGTGCACCAGTGGCACCCGCCACCAAAGCCAATCAAAGCCACTCTGCCCCTCCTCGATCGATGCTTACACCCATTCATGTCCACTATAGACCATTCGCTCCCTCACCTATTCATCACTTTGTCGAGATCATAGCCGGCATATGCAGGCTGGCGGCAATTCTTTTGAAGATTTGATAGAGGTGATATGGTTGTGAGCGATGAACAGAAAGCGGACCACATTGCGCTGTAGCTGTCATTCAAAAAGACGGCAACGAATTCAACGGAAGAGTGCGTCTCACCCTTTAATATTGTTGCCTTCATACTGGGCAAGAGCTAAATCGGGTTACCGATCAGGAGTGATAAATATGCCCCAATCAGAATTTGAAATCATTCACCGTACGCCATCCGTTCAGGACTATATGAGACTTCGCTCTCAGACTGGCCTGAGTGATTTCTCCGAGGCTGCCGCAAAGATGGGATTGAAGGGAACGGTTCACTCAGTTGTTGTTCTGTATAAAGAGCAAGTCATTGGCATGGGCAGAATAATTGGTGATGGTGGATGCTTTTTTCAGATTGTCGATATTGCGGTAGATCCAAGCCATCAAGGGAAGGGTCTGGGTAAGACAATCATGAAAACCCTGATGGCATTCATTGACAAGGAATTACCCTCTTCCGCTTATATTAGCCTGATCGCTGATGTGCCAGCGAACAAACTCTATGAAAAATTTGGTTTTTTAGAAACCGCCCCTCGGTCAATTGGCATGGCTTATCGTGTGAAATAAGCGAAAGACACCTCCATCTGCATTACTGCCATCTAAAACTATGTCACTGAACGTCTAGATCGGCACATTCATCATCAAACAACTTCTCTAAAACAATTACATCCAGCATCCGTCAGGCTTGGTGGGGAAGCCACATTGAAGGGAAGTGCGAGGGCTGTCTATAAAGATGAGAAAGTGGTGAACTGTTGTGTGGATTTCAAGGCCAAATCCTCATATATGGCCGTATAAGAGATCAAATTATATTTCTTTAATCCTATTATAAAACATATACTTATGGATCAAAAAAGAAATATCTGGCCTATATTTTGGCCGCTTTAAAAGCGCTGTTTTGGCTGTGAGAAAGGAACATCACCAATAGGTTGGATCATTCAAGGCGTCCACGCATTGGGAAGGGCCTTGCAAGGGGCGCAATTCTGTCTCATTCAGCGACTGCCCTAACCAGCCTTCTGGATGTTGCAAGGCAAGAGGTGCTTGAGCGATGGTTTCCGAGATTGGATAAAAACCGACCTTTGAATAAAAAGCAGGATCGCCATAAGTGATGGCAACATCAATGCCGGCATTTCTCAGTGTGTCGAGCCCATATGAGATAAGCGCTTGCCCAACGCCTTGTCCCTGATGGTTGGGATGGACAGCAACCGGAGAGAGAATGAAGACCGTCCGGCTATCTTGCTCGAAGGTCAAAGGTGAGAAGATAATGCATCCCGTCAGGTTGCCTTGTTCTTGAGCGGTGAAGAGATAGAGATCCTTTTCTGGTGTCGTGGCAAGCATCTTGCGCACCAGCTCACCAATCAGAAGGCCTTCTTCCTTACCCTCTGATGCGGTGAATGTCTCGATAAAAAGCTCGATAATCTCTGCACTTTGCGCTTTTGAGCCGACAGAATAATCCATTTCAGTATGCCTCTTGTTTTGAGAGGAGTAGACGACAAAAGCAAACAAGAGACAACCAGTTTCTAAAGCAACAAAGCCAATCGCTTCATATCAAAATACCCGATGGCACAATCTGCCATCGGGCGCGATTTTTTGCGTAAGTGATCAATCAAGGCCACTCTGTCAGGAGCGGCCTTGATGGGCTGTGTTAGGCGGTGTGACCGTAACGCTCTTTCACTCTGTCCCCTTGAGGCAATGCTGAATGATTGTCTTTTGAACTTTAGCGCTGGCGGTTACAGTGGCATAGATCACAGTCTGCATAGCGTTCAAACTGACCGAATATTTTCAATGGCAGCAATTTTGTCTCATGCCCCTTCCACAATCATGATATTGGCAAGGCCAGCATCCAGACGATGGGCTTTTGCCGTTTGATAGTCTGCGCTGTGATAGCAAGCCAGCGCTTGTTCCATGCTCTCAAATTCAATCACCACATTGCGTGGATGTCCCTCACCTTCCAATTGTTCCACTGCACCACCGCGGGCAAGAACTTTGGCTCCAAATTGCTTGAAAGCTTCGGTTGCCCCCGCTGCGTAAAGGGCATAAGGCTCGGGATTGGTAACCGTGACATGGGCGATCCAATAAGCTTTTGGCATTGATTTTTCTTTCATGAGAGACGTGAGAAAGGGGCGGCAAGCGTGCGCCGCCCATTATTGCATAAACACCTGTCTTGTCAGGCTTTATTTGTTGAACATTTTGCTCAATACCAGATAGGCGATGCCCGCGACGAACAGACCGACAAACCATGCATAGGTATAGATCGTTGCAAAGAAAGGCGATGCGCCAGAGCTAAGACCCACACCGGCCAAAAAGCCCGGCAGATTTGGCAAAATACCAATGATCAAAGCCCCGATGCCAGCCCAGTTCCAGCCATTGGAGCCGGAATAGATGCCATTGGCGCGGAACAGATCGGCGACATTGAGCTTGGTTTTGCGCAGCAAATAATAATCAGCCAGCATAATGCCTGCAATTGGGCCAAGCAAAGCGGAATAAGCAATCAACCAACCAATGATGTGATTGACCAAAATCCACGGGAACATGGCAAGACCAATACCAGCCGTGATATAGCCACCCAGACGCAAGTTAATGCGCTTTGGTGCCAGATTGGAGAAGCCATGCGCAGGTGCCACCACATTGGCCGCCAAATTGGTGGTCAGGGTCGCAACCACAAGCGCTGCCAGCGCAATGATAATGCCAAAGCCTCCCATGCGCTCTGCAAGCTGAATTGGATCCCAGATGGGTTCGCCAAAAATAACAACGGTCGATGATGTCACCGCCGAGGCGATGAAGGCAAACATAGCCATTGGAATTGGCAAGCCAACCAATTGCCCAAGGAATTGATCTCTCTGGCTTTTGGCATAGCGGGTAAAGTCTGGAATATTCAGTGCCAGCGTGGCCCAGAAGCCAACCATGCCTGTCAGGCTTGGCCAGAAGACGATCCAGAATTGCCCTTCTTTTGGCTGACCGGCATCAAAGGCGCTTGGGGTGGAGAGCATTTCCCCAAACCCGCCTGCTTTCACATAGGCCCAGACTAGCAGGGCAACCCCCATCAGCAACAGGAAGGGCGCGGCGTAGGTTTCCAGCCAACGAATGGATTCTGTGCCATTTTTGATGAACCACAAATGCAAAACCCAAAAGGCAATGAAACAGACAAATTCGGCCAGATTGATGCCCAGAACGGGCAAGGCGTCACTGGCCAATGCCCCATCCATCAAGGTGTTGAGGATCACATAAATGGCCGATCCACCCACCCATGTTTGAATGCCAAACCAGCCACAGGCTACAATGCCACGGGCCACTGCCGGAATTTTGGCCCCCACCGGACCAAAGGAAGAGCGCAACAGAACCGGGAACGGAATGCCATATTTTGTCCCAGCATGTCCTACCAGAACCATCGGGATCAGGACGATGGCATTGGCCAGCAAAATGGTTGTCACGGCCTGATCCCAGGACATGCCCGCCCCGATCAGATAGGAAGCCAAAAGATAGGTTGGAATACAGACAACCATTCCAACCCAAAGAGCGGCAATAGAGACCCAATCCCAGGTGCGGGCTTGAGTGGAGGTTGGCAACTGGTCTTCGTTATAAAGCTCTGCATCAATGCCATCAATTTTCTGATGGATGATGCCAAATTCATCGGCAGTGAGATTCTCACCTGGAGAGGTGGCTGTCTCGGACATTGGAATAGCTCCCATTTACAAATTTGTGTCGGCAAAGCCCTCTGATTATTTTGTGATTTTCTTCACCGCACACAGGATAGAATCCGATGTGCCTTTGCTTTGGCACACCGGGTTTGTGGTCGTCTGTCGGGTCAAACCCCCGCAGGCATATTCTCTGCCTTGCGCTCGACCTTGCGCGGGGCAGTGATTTCTTTCCATTGAGACAGGGCTTTGTTGACCGCCGGATAGGCCTCACGCCCAATAAATTCGCCAACGCCCGGCTCTGTCTTGACCGTGCTTTCTTCAATCGCCACCCGCCCACGGGTCAGGGTAAAGCGTGGCAGGCCAATCACGTCCTTGCCCTCAAAGACGTTATATTCGATGACAGATTGCTGGGATTTGGAGCTGATGGTCTTGGAGCGGTTCGGATCCCAAACCACCAGATCGGCATCCGCCCCTTCCAAAATGGCTCCTTTGCGCGGATACATATTGAGGATTTTGGCAATATTGGTGGATGTCACAGCGACAAATTCATTCATGGTCAGGCGACCGGTGCGCACACCATAGCTCCAGAGCATCGGCATACGATCTTCCAGACCGCCCGTGCCATTTGGAATTTTGGTAAAATCGCCAAAGCCAAAGCGTTTTTGCTCAATGGTGAACGCGCAATGATCGGTCGCAACCACCTGAAGCGAGCCGGATTGCAACCCCGCCCAGAGGCTGTCCTGATGCTGCTTGTTGCGAAAGGGCGGAGACATCACCCGCTGGGCGGCGTGATCCCAGTCAGGATTGCGATATTCACTGTCATCAAGGGTGAGATGCTGAATCAACGGCTCGCCATAGACGCGCATGCCCTTTTGGCGGGCCCGGCGGATGGCCTCATGGGCCTGTTCACAAGACGCATGAACAATATAAAGGGGCACCCCTGCCATATCCGCAATCATAATGGCGCGATTGGCCGCTTCCCCTTCCACTTCCGGCGGGCGGGAATAGGCATGGGCTTCCGGGCCATTATTGCCTTCGGCCAACAGCTTTTGCTGCATGGTGGCCACCACATCACCATTTTCGGCATGGACCAACGGCATGGCCCCAAGGGCGGCACAGCGCTGGAACGAGGCGAACATTTCATCATCATCCACCATCAAGGCACCTTTATAAGCCATGAAATGCTTGAATGTGTTGATGCCACGATCCACCACTTCGCTCATTTCATCAAAGACTTGCTCATTCCAGGATGTGATGGCCATATGATAGGAATAATCCGAGCAGGCAAGCCCGGATTTTTGCTGCCAGATGGCCAGGGCCTCCAGCAGGGACTGGCCCGGATTGGGCAGACAGAAATCCACCACCATGGTGGTGCCACCGGCAAGCCCGGCACGGGTGCCGCTTTCAAAGCCATCGGCGGAATGGGCGCCCATGAAAGGCATTTCCAGATGCACATGGGGATCAATGCCGCCGGGCATTACATAACATCCACTGGCATCCAGCACGTCATCGCCAGACAGATTTTTGCCAATCTCGACAATCTTGTCTCCCTCGATCAGCAGATCGGCTTCATAGGTCAAATCTGCCGTGACAATCGTGCCACCCTTGATAACCTTGCTCATTTGAACCTCCCTTGAAAAGTGGCGGGGCGCTGCCTGACGTTACAAGGCGCGCCCCCATGTCTCATTCAACAATTTCAGCGGTTTCCAGCACGGCATGGAACAGCACATCCGCTCCGGCCATGGCCCAGTCTTTGGAAATTTCCTCATCTTCATTATGGCTCAGGCCATCAACGCACGGACACATGATCATCGCGGTTGGCGCAATGCGGTTCACCCAACAGGCATCATGGCCAGCGCCGGAAATGATGTTGCGATGGGAATAGCCAAGGCGCTCTGCCGCATTGCGCACGGATGTCACACAGCGCGCGTCAAATGTGACCGGATCAAAATGCCCGACCGCCGCAATTTCGATGCCCAAATCCAGATCCGCTGCAATTTTGGGCGCCTGCGCTTCCAGCTTGGCTTTCATGCCATCCAGAACCTCTTGATGGGGCGAGCGGAAATCGATGGTGAAGACGACTTTGCCCGCAATCACATTGCGCGAATTGGGATAGACATCGCAGTGCCCAATCGCGCCGACCGCTTCGGGCTGGTTTTCCATGGCGATCTGATGCACCAGCTCGGTGATGCGGGCCATGCCAAGACCGGCATTTTTGCGCATTGGCATGGGCGTCGATCCGGTATGGCTGTCTTTGCCGCTCAATGTTACCTCAAGCCACCACAGACCCTGACCATGGGTGACAACGCCAATATCTTTCTCTTCCGCTTCCAGAATCGGGCCTTGCTCAATATGCAATTCGAACATGGAATGCAATTTGCGCTGCCCCACCGGCTCCTCACCGACAAAGCCGATGCGTTCCAATTCATCACCAAAGCGTTTGCCCTCTGCATCCTGACGATCATAAGCCCAGTCCTGACTATGCATACCGGCAAAGACACCAGATGCCAGCATGGCCGGGGCAAAGCGGGTGCCCTCTTCATTGGTCCAGTTCACCACCTCAATCGGACGACGGGTCTTGATGCCCTGATCACGAATGGCTCTGACCACTTCCAGCCCGGCCAACACGCCCAACACGCCATCATATTTGCCCCCTGTCGGCTGGGTATCGAGGTGAGAGCCGATCATGACCGGATCCAGATCATTGTCTTGGCCGTCCATGCGCGCAAACATATTGCCCATGCTGTCAATGCCCATCGTCATGCCCGCTTCTTCACACCAGCGGGTGAAGAGATGGCGGCCTTGTGCATCTTCATCGGTCAGGGTTTGGCGATTGTTTCCGCCGCGCACGCCGGGGCCGATTTTGGCCATTTCCATCAGACTGTCCCAAAGACGGTCGGGATTGATACGGTGATTTGAGCCCAATTTGCTCATGATATTCCTCCAAAAGGTCCCGGCTGGACCTGCGAATGCGTGACCGGGTTTGTGTGGTCTTTAAGGGTAAAGCGCATCCGATTGTGGCGATTGCTCAAGATCTGGATGCACATCAAATGAAAACAGAGCGGGGCGTTAAGCTGTCCAGCTCTCCGCCGCCCTCATCTGCGCACTGGTCAATCAATCTCCTTGAGCACATCGCCAAGGGTGCCGATCAATTGATCAATTTCGTGCTTTTCAATGATCAGGGGCGGGGACATGGCGATGATGTCGCCTGTCGTGCGGATCAGGCAGCCTTTGTCATAGGCTTTGAGGAAGGTGTTGAAAGCCCGGCGGGTTGGCTCATTGGCAATTGGCTCCAGCTCCACAGCCCCAATCAGACCGGCACAGCGAATATCGGTGACATGGGGCAGGCCTTTCAGGCTGAACAGGGCGTCTTGCCAATAAGGGGCCAGATCAGCGGCGCGCTCGAACAAATTCTGTTCTTTATAGACATCCAAAGAGGCAAGACCGGCAGCTGCGGCCATTGGATTGCCGGAATAGGTATAGCCATGGAACAGCTCGATCATATAATCAGGGCCATCCATGAAGGCATCATGGATTTCATCGCTGACCAGAACAGCCCCCATCGGAATGATGCCGTTGGTCAGGCCCTTGGCAGTGGTGATCATATCCGGGATCACCCCAAAATAATCAGCCCCAAAGGGCGCGCCGAGGCGGCCAAATGCAGTGATGACTTCATCAAAGATCAGCAAAATACCATGCTTTTTGGTGATATCACGCAAGCGTTGCAGATAGCCCTTTGGCGGCAACAAAACACCGGTCGATCCCGCCATTGGCTCGACAATCACCGCAGCAACCGTCTCTGGGCCATGCAGGGCGACAATGCGCTCCAAATCATCTGCCAAATCGGCCCCATGCTCAGGCAGGCCTTTGCTATAGGCATTTTTCTCGGGCAGATGCGTATGGGGCAAATGGTCAACCCCGGTCAGCAGACTGCCAAAGTGACGGCGGTTATTGACGATGCCGCCAACGGAAATGCCGCCAAAATTCACCCCATGATAGCCCCGCTCACGCCCCACCAGACGGGTGCGGGTGCCCTGCCCCTTGGCACGATGATAGGCAATGGCCAGTTTCAGCGCCGTTTCAACAGATTCTGAGCCGGAATTGGTATAGAAAACATGATTGAGATTGCCCGGCGCCAGATCTGCCAGACGCGTGGCCAGCTCAAATGCCTTGGGATGCCCCATTTGAAAAGCGGGCGCATAGTCCAGTTCTTCAATCTGGGTCTTGACCGCTTCAACAATTTTTGGCTGCTTGTGACCGGCATTGACACACCAAAGCCCCGCCGTCCCATCCAAAACCTGACGACCATCCGATGTTGTGTAATACATGCCATCTGCGGCAACAAACATGCGTGGCGATTTTTTAAACTGTCGGTTGGATGTGAAAGGCATCCAGAAAGCGCTGAGGTCATTTGGCACTGCTGAGCTAGCGATATTCATTGTGATCTCCATCTCAATTTTGACCATTTGATAAAATTTAAGAATATTTTAATCAGACAGTCAATCTTGAATTTATTTTTGTTCAATTGTCGAAATTCTCAGGTCCGCAAGGCAAAATTGGCTGTTTTAAGGGATTTCTTGCCTTTTCAGTCAATCTGTTAGATCCTGTTTTAGAAAGCATCCAGAATGAAACACAAAAAGAATGCGTCAAAAATTTTGATAGTCTTTGTATATTTTTTGACCATTTGGTTCTCTTTTGGTTGTTTTTTCCTCTGGACAAATATCAGGAGACAAGCGTCAGCAAGGTATCGAGGGATGCTTTTGCGTCTCCGTAGAACATGCGAGTATTGTCTTTGTAGAAGAGGGGGTTTTCGATGCCGGAATAGCCTGTTCCCTGTCCGCGTTTTGAGACAAAGACCTGTTTGGCTTTCCAGACTTCGAGCACCGGCATCCCTGCAATTGGGGAATTGGGATCCTCTTGGGCTGCGGGATTGACGATGTCATTGGAGCCGATGACGATGGCGACATCGGTTTGGGGGAAATCTTCGTTGATCTCGTCCATTTCCATCACAATGTCATACGGCACCTTGGCCTCTGCCAACAGCACATTCATATGACCGGGCAGACGCCCTGCCACCGGGTGAATGGCAAAGCGTACCTCTTTGCCTTTGGCGCGCAGGCGGCGGGTCAGTTCGGCGACATTTTGCTGGGCCTGAGCCACAGCCATGCCATAACCGGGCACAATGATGACGCTGTCCGCCTCTTCCAAAGCGCT
>JAOXSG010000915.1 GCA_025800105.1 Cohaesibacter sp.
CTAATAAGGAAATATGTCAAATGGATCACCGTCCGACTAGACTGCCTTTTTGTCAGGTAAAAACTTGTGGCCTGAGAAATGACTGCTTGAAGACAAAAATTTATTTGCAGCCTTGTGTTTCAAACTGTACATCAGCATAATATTTAAGTTGGTGTGTGACGTCATCACCTGGGCATCCAATGTCATTATTTTAAAATTTATATTATAATGTATTTTTTTGTGGGGGCTCCCAACGCTATGGCTCGGGCTCCCAACTTGTCATATTAGGAGCCCGAAGGGCTCCCAATTTTTTTTCTTAGGCAGCAGCCTTGTTATTATAATTCTGCTTTATCTCAATGATCTGTTGTCATTATTTTCTTTTCTGAAAGGTGTCTGCAGAAAACAGCAGAGAAAATTGGAAAAAGCAATCAAGATATCACAGAGACTAGGTGAGAAGAACTATAACCAAATAAATGTAAGCATTTCGTACCATGCTCACACTGATAATGATGATGATGATGATGGTCGTGCTGGTGGTGGTGG
>JAOXSG010000921.1 GCA_025800105.1 Cohaesibacter sp.
GAGAGGAGGATTATATTGAAGCGATTCGTTACCGTCGTCGCTTAAAAATTTTTGAAAATTTCTTGTTTTTTTTCGTTTTGTCGGTCAGTTGTTGGAACATCCGGTTTGCACCATCTCACACTTCCGGCCCACCAATTCTGCCAGTTCTCGGAAAATTTGAGACACCGTGTTCACCTATTTCGCCAACTTTGAATCTTCGAGACGAATTCTCTTTATTTTTAGTGTCAGTTTCGTCGATTTCGGAAAATATCTCATCGTACGTAATATCTCAGCAAGCTAATTAAATAGTCAAAACCACACGCTGTCCGGGCATACGCTGGAATGCATTCATGAGGACTTTTCCGATTTTGCAGAGATTTACCCACTATGGCAGCTTTCAGTTCTCCCAAACATTCATTCATTTCACTACCTATCGGATCGTATTTGGAGTTGGCCATTTTTCGAGAGGATCTTTCGTCTGTAGCGAGTGTAAATATGTTAGATTTTCGTGAATGTTTTATTTTCTTT
>JAOXSG010000942.1 GCA_025800105.1 Cohaesibacter sp.
GGCGGCAAGGAGGAAAAAGATATATATAGTGACAGTGAAATGACCTTGTCGGTTACACCACTGTAATTTAATCATTCATTCATTCATTCATTCATATATATATATTGCTAAAGTCTGTGTATTTGTGGTGTTTGCAGTCCTACACATCGCCGGAGTATGGCCATATTTTCACCGCTGACCATTGGGCATGCTATGAGCAATTAAGGAGGAAGATGAAAGTGTTGAAAACAGTGAGCATAAAGTTAGAGTCCAACAAGCATGTTACCATAAGCCATGTCTTATATTTCCTTTGGAAGTTGTTGTACGAGACTAAATCAGGTCTTAGAGTAGATAGGGTCATGAGCAATCGTTATGTTTATGCACGTGAATTTTGCAGTGGATTTCGAAAGAAATTATTGGACTCAATAGATGACCCTGAGTATGTGTATATGTTGGGGATAGCAACGTTGTTGGATGGGACACACAGATCAGTAAAATTTATGGAAGCAACATGGAGTGTGCAATTGCAACAAGAGTGGAAGCGGGTGACAACACAGTGGGAAAG
>JAOXSG010000539.1 GCA_025800105.1 Cohaesibacter sp.
GTTCGTTGACCATGTTTTCAAGCTCCACGGGCTCCCGGAAGTGATTATCTCTGACCGCGATCCCAGGTTTTTAAGCAAATTCTGGGCGGAACTCTTCGCTCATCTTGGAACAGATTTGCGGTTCAGCACGGCTTTCCATCCTCAAACGGATGGTCTGTCAAAGGTCACTAACCGGATTATGGAGAATTTCTTAAGGCCCTATGTGGAGCGAACCCCTCATACGTGGGTTCAACAATTGCCCCTTGCAGAATTTGCCGCCAACAATGCGCTCTCGGTCAGTACTGGATTCTCTCCCTTCTATTTGAATGCGGGCATCCACCCAATTTTGCCTACGTCTCTGATGACGGGTGGGATGCCCAAGACAATGAATGAAGCTGTGCAGGTCACTTTGGAACGGATGAAGATGGCCCTGGCAGAGGCCCAAACCAATTTGGCGCTTGCCCAAAAGTGAATGGCTACGGCAGTAAATCGCTCGCGCCGGTCTGTGGAATATAATGTGGGTGATGAAGTGGTCCTAACTACAAAACATATCAAAAATTATTGTCCCCACCTACCAGCCAAGCTCAAGGCACGGTGGGTTGGACCCTTCACCATTACACAAAAAGTCTCGCCAGTGGCTTATAGGGTGGATTTG
>JAOXSG010000959.1 GCA_025800105.1 Cohaesibacter sp.
CCGACAGAAGAAGGAAAGAAGCAACAAGGGATGCGCTCTGTCAGCCGACCAAGCCGAACGCCTCCTGGATTTTGCCCATTTTATCCCACTTCCACGCGTCCCTCGCCATCCTGCCTCGGGCAAATGAAAGCCACATAATGTCCGAAGATCGGTGCCAAAACTCGTTGAATTTGCTTGGTTCTAACGACCTGAAGTGCCGCCGCGAATTTTCACATTCGATGCCAAAGCGGCATTGTCACAGGATGTCGAAAAAGTGGTCCCTGGGTCGATCATAACAGCCGTGATCAAATCGAATTAATGACAAAGCGACAAAATTGACCCTTGCTATCTCCCCCAGCGCAGAAATATTTTCCGGTCATTTTGCACTGATCTCAGAAAATTTTTAAACTTTCAGATGTCAAAGGAAAAGAAACTTACACAAGAGCAAGAATTCTGCCTTTGGGCTGCCGATGCAGGAAATAATTTCTTTGTATGAGGCGAGGCCGGAACGGTGCGCTGGGGGAGATGGCAAATGTCAAATTTGTCGCTTTGTCATTAATTTGAATTTGATCACGGCCGTTTAATATGATCAACCACTTCTTCCAACACTGTCCTATGGCGATGCCTCTCTGGCATCGAATGTGAAAATCCGCGGCGGCACTTCAGGTCGTTAGAACCAAGCAAATTCAACGATGTTTGGCACCGATCTTCGAACATTATGTGGCTTTCATTTACCTCAGGCTGAATGGCGACGGACGCGTGGAAGTGGGATAAAATGGGCAGAATCCAGGAGGCGTTTGGCTCGGTGGGCTGTAAAAGCTGCACGCCTTGTCTCTTCTCTTGTTCTTCTGTCG
>JAOXSG010000984.1 GCA_025800105.1 Cohaesibacter sp.
CAATCGTTGCTATGGAAATTTGCAGGCGAACTGCACTGGAAAAAAAAATGGCGTCCACAAGTGAGAGAAAAGTGGGATGCGTTTGCTTTCAGTTTTGCTCCCATTCTCATTCTTTCAAGGAAGAAAAAAAACGAAAGAGACTGGGGACGAGATGGAGGGAAAAACAAAATGGCGAATGTTTTGACTCAAACTGTGGGAGAAGCGAAGCTTTTCAGTGATACATAAGCGCCTCTTTGCACACTTATTCTTGACGATGTGAGCTAAAAAATAGTCGAACTTCAATGCGGGTTACCGTTTTTGATCCAGACTTTGATGGAAAATCAGTTAAACAAACATAGAAAACGTTGTTTTGGGATAATGATTTCGATTGATACCGGTGAATTTTCTAACTCTCTGGGATGCTGTGTTGGATTTTACGAAGCCGATTTGGTTGGAAATAGCGTTCTGCCATACTGTTATTACTAAAGGATGAAGCTGAACTTTTAACTCCAAAACCGTGG
>JAOXSG010000985.1 GCA_025800105.1 Cohaesibacter sp.
CTTCATTGCCATGGATGCATGGACATCGAACTGACTGGTTTTGGAACTTCAAACCGGATGCCGTCCGGCAAATGTGGTGAACGTGCACTTCACACTTTGGTTTGGAACTTTGAATTTTTCACTGGACGCCTTAACTGGCAAATCTCGTTTCTGCAGATGGGATCTTTTTTTTCATTTGGACTTCCTGACGAGAGGATCAGGCTTCTTGAAGAACAACTTCGTCGTTTGAGTGAAAGATATCAACTTCAGATTGAGGAACTTCAGACTTTGCTTCAAGCATCTGAACTTCGTTTGAGGTTGATTGAAGAGAACTTGCAACTTGGCAATCGGCAATAGGTTACCAATTTTCCTACGTGGACCCCAACAGGCCACTTCTGATTGGGAACCGTGGGCTTATCGCTTCGTGGATTTGTGGTGTACTCGCTTTACACTTCGGAACATTGGTGAGGAAATTGCTGAGATTGCCACTTCGATTTTTGTTCTCTTCAGAACAAGAGCCTGACTATTTTTTGAAGTTAGCAACTTCTCGTGAAAAGCATTGTAGATATACTTGTTGTAGATGGACTTCGGTCTCGACTTTACTTTCGACAAGATGGCAGAGATCTACTTCAGGAACCATCTGATTACTTCACATGACCTTCGTGTGACTGGAACTCCTGACTACAAGGTGACAAAGGATA
>JAOXSG010001004.1 GCA_025800105.1 Cohaesibacter sp.
ATTCATTCTAAACTCCACGCGCGCCGTGTATTTGTCCTTCGAGTTTCACATTACAAACTCGACGGCTTTCATTTTCAACTCGACAACTGGAATTGACATCCACGTTTCCGTAACCTCGAAGGGTTTACAAAAAACCAGGAACCCGGAATCCAGAATCTTAGACCTGAAATCCTAAAACCTGGAATGACTTCTCAGTAGACCAAGAAAAAAAAAATACCGCTTGAAAGGATTTTTTCTTTAGCGAAAATTTCACGATTAGAATAAATTAAAGTCAGTGTCGGCCAAGCGAATATTCCGCCCCATTTGGGTCTAAAAATCTAAGATCTACTATAAAGATCTAACACCCCCTCGAAAACTCAAAAGATTTAGGACCCCTCGCGGCGTGATGTAAATAACTAAGACCGAGGAACCCTTCGGAATCCTTAAAAAAAACCTTACCATTGCGCGCCACCGAGTGTTGTATTTGCGTTGCGACCGAATCTCAAAAACTATTTTGAAAAGAACTGTGTGACCACGATA
>JAOXSG010001010.1 GCA_025800105.1 Cohaesibacter sp.
GGACACTGTTCCTTTAAGCTCCCTATTCTCGAAGTTACGGAGGGGAAAGGGGGGGGGGGTATACTCCCCTGTCGTAGAAGGCCAAGAAAAGTCCCATCTAAATAGGGTTAACGAGTATGCATCTGCATAGAGCTTGTTAAAATCGATGGGAGTTCAAAGTCTCGTTGAACTTACCCCTCAATAGCCCCCGTGTACAAACGTTCCTCATGCGTCCCTCCCCAATGACCGTGTGCTGAACGGATCGGTTACTCCCGCTCATGAATGGGATTTTTGCAGGACTGGGTCACGAGACCATATCGTGACCATGTCAATCATAAAAATAGATTTTAGCACAAAACCAGGGATGGGGGAAGCAATTGCCCATACATTCTCTTAAATGAAATCCAAACGATGTTCTCACAACTTGCAAAGCAATCATCGAGGCAATAGCCAGCGGTTTTGTAAATGCTAATGAGTAGACTCATTAATCTCCGTCGTTATCCCGGCCAAAAAAAAAAGGCATTGGATCCTTTCAGAAACGCCGACGAAAACGTCACACGGAAATATTAACTTCAAGGAATCTATATCGACCATACTGAACGAAAACGTCAC
>JAOXSG010001026.1 GCA_025800105.1 Cohaesibacter sp.
GGCGGAGCCATCTCCGCTATCGCTCTCAGGTTGGCCGTACCGGGCTTCATGCCATCGGCCGATATTTCATGGCCTAAGAATGTTATTTGGTCCTGTAGGAAGTGGCATTTGGACGGCTTCAGTTTGAGCCCATGCTCTAGGAACCAACCAAAGACCACTCGTAGATGGTGAAGATGCTCTTCCTCGGTACGGGAAAAGACTATCACGTCGTCCAGGTAGATCAAGGCATACGTCAAGTTAAGTTCTCCGAGGCAGTTCTGCATGAGCCTCTGGAATGTTGCCGGGACATTACAGAGCCCGTACGGCATTCTCAGAAACTCATACACTCCCATACTACCCACCGTGAAGGCGGTGTATTGTTGAGAGTCCTTAGCCATCTTGACTTGCCAGAAGCCCGATTTCAGGTCCATTGTAGAGAAGAACTGGGCACCTACCATGGACTCCATGGTCTCTTGCATACGGGGAAGGGGGTAAGCATCTTTTTTAGTCTGGCTATTTAGCTGGCGGAAATCGATACAGAAC
>JAOXSG010001029.1 GCA_025800105.1 Cohaesibacter sp.
AAGGCCAAACAGGATAATGCCATGTGGAAACACGTGCAACCAAGATTCACCACATTTGCATGGCTGTCACAGAGCATTGCGGAGGCGTTCAATTGGGAAGCACTGGCTAGAGATGGAGAAAGGGAATATGGTAACTTTTACACACCTCATCTGGGACTTGAGCGGGACTTCTCTGCCCAGATTCATGTAGATGATATCTTCTATCTTGGAGAAACTAGGAGCATAGAAGACCTGACAGTGCTTACGCGTATGCCGGCTGAACGACTTTGCCTTGGATGTGGAATACGGACGAATGAAGTCTTCTGCCCAATACTGCCAAGTGAGCGGGCTAACCTCTTCAATGCTGCCTGCAGGTTGCTCCGTCTCCTTCTCAATGACCGGAAGCTGCAATTGACGGACGAAGAGAGGTACCTTCAGACCATCCTGGAGCCATTGGCTAGAAGTGGTGACGGTCGCTTACTTGCTGCTGTGTCCGCGTTATTGCTCTCACTGTTAGAAGGTTTTTGGAGCAGGTAAAAC
>JAOXSG010001053.1 GCA_025800105.1 Cohaesibacter sp.
GTGCCCTGTCTAACTTTGTCATGCTCGCATGGTCAGCAAACCCAAACATGTCTACACTGGAAGTATATAGTAGTGTGCGATAGTAGTTTGAGTTAGTCGAAGTGTGAGGTGTAGCCAGACAGATCAATAAACTTAAGCTGAAGATTCCACGGTACCTGCTCGTTACAAGCGAGTGCTGAGGAACGATCCTTACAGCCTAACACTATGTAGTTGCCTATTCGCATAGAGCACGGATTGCTATGAAGAGCGGTCTGTAGTCTTCATGGTCTGAAATAGGCCAGCAAAATTTGCAAATATGCTACTGTATAAAGCTCCGCTGAGACTTGGTGCCCCTGCTCGGGCACTGACATAGACATTGTTCAGACGCTTCAGTGGCCTGAACTAAAAGTGTTCATAAACAACTAGGAAAAGGTATTAACTATCGAGAAATCGGCGACAAATTACGAGTTAGTGCTTCAACAGCTTATGAGATAGTAAATACAGCAGGCACTAACGAAAACCTGCAAAGATTAGTGCCCTTGCCCGGGCACGGTGCCCAAATTAGTACTGGGTACCAACTAAAGGCTATGTTCAGACAAATTTTGTTCAGACTGGTGCTCGTGCCCAGGCACCAGTCGACTAAACATGGGAAACAAGGTCCTTGGCCTGAACGATTGCTGGGGAAAAAGCCTTAGGTTGGAAATGTCAAAATATCTGACCC
>JAOXSG010001064.1 GCA_025800105.1 Cohaesibacter sp.
GACAGCATGCGTGATGTTTATCATGGCCATGACCACAACAAGAGCGTACCCCCGCCGAAAAAGAAAATGAAATGATCGGAATTGACCCATTCACGGGTAAGACGTTGGACGGCTTTGCTCAGTTTAAAAGCCGCTTTCAGCAAGTCGTCACGACGATGATAGGCACCCGACAAAAAAAGCCTAATTTCGGTTGTCTTGCACCTTCCAGGCAGGGCAAAAACTTAAATCAAATTGTGATCAATCAGATGCAAAATGACGTGCTGGATGCGGTGGGCAGCCCCGACAACGGCCTATCTGATTTTTCTATCTCTCAGTGCAAGATCACAGTTAATCAAAGCGGTTCGGCTTTTGCGGCTATCAGCGGCAGGTGGCGGAATAAAGCCGTTGAATTTGAGGTAAATCTGAATGGAACATCTACTGCCACATAAGCACCCACTGCCAAAGCCTGAGCTTTTGAAAACCCCGGCTTTTAATGAGCTGTTGGCCAGAGTGAAAACTACCATTATCGGGCATTTGAAAAAGTCCGATCCGGCGATGGCCACTGAGGTAGAAAAGACGCTGGAAAATCCGGCTGAAGTGATGACGAAATGGACCGAGGCCATCACGGTTATTTTGCAGAATCAAACGCGCGAATTTAACGATTTGGCGTTGCAAATGTTTGGCATGTACGCCCGTGATGACAAGCTGATTGATGTGATTGTTTCATCACTTGGATTAAAGCGCCAGGTGATCACACTCGCGCAACCGGACGCTAATCCCCCAGTTGAAGCGGTTATGGAAAAGAATGATGACTTGCTGACGCGCTTTTTTTTGGCGGTCCATTCGCTTGCAAGCACCGGCACGAAATTGGGATACCGATATCACGCTTTGACCCTTGGCGGTAAACCGGAAATAACCGTGACAAGCCCAGAGGCGGGCAAGGTCGTTGTGGAGTACGCTTACAAAAAACATCCATTTGCGGGGCAGACTAAAGACGCGGTGGCCAAGCAGGTTTCGCCGGGTGTCGTCGACGTGTTTATTTTGGCTCATGCGGG
>JAOXSG010001090.1 GCA_025800105.1 Cohaesibacter sp.
GCACGGCTGGAAATTGCCGCAGATCAGCATGATCAATTCATCGATCTGATTGAAAAAGGCGATGAAGATGGGGTGGCAAATCTGGTCGAAAAACACTGGGCTTTGTCGCGAAACCAGATCGAGCTGTTTATCACACCGCAATCCTTGTCGGTTGATATCAAGCCTCTGCCATAAAAGTCTCTGTCAGAGACTTTTATGGCAGAGGGCTGGCTCAGGACTTTTAAAACAGGCTCTAACATCAAACGCTTTCGAAAAACTCTGAATTTCAAAAGCTTTTGTCTCACATATCAATGGATCGATCAGCTTTGCCTGCTGGAGAAATTTTAACGCCCAGCTTGCGAATACGCATACCCTCTGTTATGAGTATAAAAAATGTATACAGAGAGTGCACATGATTTATGATGGTATTTATACCCGGGTGATCACACCATATGGGGAAGACGGAGCGATTAATCGTGACGGGTTTGCCGCCATGATTGAGCATTTGGTTGCCAGTGGTGTCCATGGTGTCATTGTTGGCGGATCCACAGGCGAATATTACGCCCAGACAAGTCAAGAGCGTATCGAATTGATGCATTTGGCAAAGGATATTCTTAGAGATCGCTTGCCGCTCATTATTGGGACAGGGGCAATCAGAACAGAAGAATCCATTACTTACGCACAGGCCGCAAAAGAGGCCGGAGCGGATTCTTTATTGGTTGCCACCCCGCCTTATGCGGTGCCAACCGAGCGCGAAAATGCCCTTCATGCCTTGGCAATTGATCGGGCAGCTAACATGCCGATCATGTTGTATAATTATCCGGGCCGGATGGGCGTTTGCATGGGCGAGGAATATCTGGACCGGGTTGGCCGCTCGAAAAATGTTGTGGCGATCAAGGAAAGCTCTGGCGATATCAATCGGGT
>JAOXSG010001110.1 GCA_025800105.1 Cohaesibacter sp.
CAGATTTTCCAGCTTTTTGTTCTAATGCAAAGGGACACTATCGCTTTGGGCTGATACACCATAGTCCGGCGTGATCCAGGCGGGCCATAAGCGCATTGGCCATTCGGCTGTTTTGTATATTTTGTAACAGATAGAGAGCCATTGCCGCAATTCGATCACTTGCAAAGGCAGGGTGGCCTCAAGGTCCCCATCATCTTTGAAAACCAGAACAACCCCTTCAGGGCTGCGGGTGATATCGACATTATTGACCAGCCAACAAAGCGGAGCCTGTTCATTTGACAGGGTGACCGGTGCCGTGGCTTCAATTTGGTGAACGGCTTTTTCCTGTTCAAAGGATTGCATCATATCAAGCGAATATGTCGCCTTGTCCTGAGGATCCAATCCTTCAATCAGCAACGCCAACAATCGATCGCTCAGGCGTCGGGTGAGCCAAAGCTGATAAACCTGCCCCGCCTCATCATGCCCCACCAACTGTATTCGATCTTCCTGAAAAGAATAGTCTGTTGTTATGCGGG
>JAOXSG010001118.1 GCA_025800105.1 Cohaesibacter sp.
CCCGCAGTTCACATCATTTCATTCAGCACAATCGTTTTAACAAGCTTGTCGTCAGACACGTTATGGCAATGTATGCAAAAGTTCAAAACAAGAGAAAAATTAATCGGACTCCTCCTCATCTGAGTCGGTATTAGTGAAGGGGGCTTTCATAAGATCGCGGACTGTTTGGAAAACCTTTTCATTAAAGTTGATCCATATAAGCCCGATTCCAATAATGGCCGCGGTGGAGATAAAACACTGGAGAATGTCAACTTTCATAATGTAAATTCAAATGTTGGCAAAAGCAAATGTTTAATCCATGTGACGGATGCCTTTTGGCTGTGGGGGCGGTGGCAAATTGTTGCTAGGCGCAGGCGCGGTTTGTGGCGGCACTGGCGGAGCAGTTTTCTTGCTGAATACGGCCTTCAGCTCTTCACGTTTGTAATAAAGCCCGATCAACGAAATGACAAAACTGCCCACAGCAAGCCATTGGGTGGTGCTGCGAATGCTTCTTGGGCTTTCGTCTTCGGTAGCCAATGCTGCTGCAGGGGCCGCCAGGGCCACGGGGGCCTTGTTTTTTGTGATCATGGCAGCAGCCTCAGCTGCGGCTTTTTTCTGTGCTTCGCAGGCCTGTCGCGTTCTCTCAGCAACCAATTTGCCAGCAGCCACTCGCTTGGGATTTTTTGCAGGCTTTGTGGTTGGAGTTGGTGAAGTTGCTTGCTGCGTGATCTCGCCCTACAAATTGTTGCTTTGTAACAGTGGTGCTGCCTGGTTCTCGCCCTGCGAATGTGCGCTCTCAGGTTGTCCGGTCGACATTTTGCAAATTGTATGTAAGCAAAATATAAAATATTAAGCAATCTGTCAGTAATTTGTCAGTAATTATTCAACAGTTGGTGAGTATTGCTCAGGAATTTCTTCCGATTTTGTTTCGTTCTTACTATTCAAATGCTGATTGAAATCAATGTGTTTTGTAGTGATCATTGCCGCACTGGCCAGAGCAAGAAAACGGCCGCACTTCA
>JAOXSG010001131.1 GCA_025800105.1 Cohaesibacter sp.
CCATTGACCATTGACATACTTGAGGATGTTTCATCATAGGCGAGACGACCAAGCCTCTCTTTACCTGCTCCATAACTCAATCCCCGCCTCTTGGAAGCTCGCCGACACCTGCTCGCTCTGAAGTGACGCCCTCATCAACCGACCAACTCAACGGACCAAAAAATGTCCAAATTAAACGGAACTCACTACTTAGCTGCACATAGAGGTCCGGGTTATAGGGTTACCTGAACCATTTCCAAAAACATGGTGACATGGTCCCCAAGGGGCCGTGTGTTTCAAGACATTTTCATCCAGAGTTGCGAATGCACACTTGAAAAAACTGTGTGTTTTTTGTTTTTTTTTATTCTTTGACTTGTTCGAACTAGACGCTAAACTTATGTAAGGCTCATCGAAAAGTGTCAGTTTTGTACGTTTCGCCACAGCGGCAAGCATTTTTGGGACAGCGCTTTTTCGGGGCAAAAGTTTCGAAGGCTATCTGCGCAACTCTTTAAACAGGCTTGACCCAAAGTATGTACCGAAGCAGTCCATTCCGTAGCACTTTGAACACGAGTTACATTAGGTTTGGACATGTGTAAAGTATGCACCGAAGCAGTCCATTCCGTAGCACTTTGAACACGAGTTATACATTAGGTTTGGACATGTGTAAAGTATGTACC
>JAOXSG010001132.1 GCA_025800105.1 Cohaesibacter sp.
ACGTTGCTGTTGATGGCCTGCGGAAAATCCAAAATGGTGACTTCGACAAAAAATTTTCTTGGACTGATAGAGATATAAATTTGTTGTTACATGTAGTTTTGGTCTACATTAAAAAAAGCAGGCGAAGGCGTTGACTAGATCACAATGAAAAGCAAGTGCGAAAAAGTTTTCTGAGAAGTACAACAAAAAGGAAAAATTCCCCCGAGGTTCCGACGCACGAAGCTTCAACGAAGAGCGCATTCAAAACAAATTCAGCTTAAAAAGGCTCAAGTGAATGGCAAAGCAGCAGAACGAAGGCAACTGTAGCTGCAAATATAACTTAAAGAAAAACGAGCCAGTAAATTCACACAGAAACTGTCGACTGACAACCAGCTATTGGATATTTATGCTTGAGAGAAGCAAACTGTGCAAAAACTTGCACGGTTCGGGTGTTTACACGAGTCCATACGAAATTGGCGTTGTGCCGGTCAAAATGTTGACCTGCTTTTTTCAGGTCCCAAACTTGCACACTTTGCTGTTAAAAAGTTCGTCCAGTTCCGCC
>JAOXSG010001156.1 GCA_025800105.1 Cohaesibacter sp.
AATGGCCCGATGGGCAAGCATCGGATCACCCGTCACATCGCCAATGGCAAAGACATCGCTCATGGATGTGCGGCATTGATCATCAATCTGAATATAAGGCCCGTTCATCTCCAAATATAGATTGCTGGCACCCCAACCATCCATCCGCGGCTTGCGCCCAACCGTGACTAATATTTTATCGGCGGCCCGTTGAATGACCTCGCCATCGATTGTTTCAATCAACAAAGCCTTGCCATCTTCAGACAGGCCTTGCGCCGTTGCCTGCAACACCATTTCAACACCCAAATCAGACAGGGAATCCGCCACCACTTTGGCAATATCCTTGTCATATTGGGGCAAGATCTGATCAGCAAATTCAACGATGCAAACGTCCGATCCCATTTTGGCAAAAGCGCTACCCAATTCCAGACCAATATAACCAGCCCCCACCACAACCAATGTGTCCGGCACCTCTTCCAAGGCCAAAGCGTCGCTTGACGACAAGACAGAGCCGCCAAACGGCAAAGACGGCAGACTGGCCGCCACCGCCCCCGGGGCCAAAATCACATGCTCGGCATGGATCAGTTTGGTGCCGTGTTCAGTTTGCACTTCACATGTCTTGCCATCCAGCATTTTGCCCCAACCGGCAAGCAAGTGAACACCCGCTTTTTTCACAAGCCCGGCAACACCCATATTGAGCTTTTTAACAATGCCATCCTTCCAGCTGACAGATTGCTTCAAATCCAGCTGCGGCATGGAATGAGAAATGCCCAACACACTTTTACCCGATGTGGCAAAGCCTGTAGCTTTGTAAAATTCGTCCGCCACATGGATCATCGCTTTAGAGGGTATACAGCCAACATTGAGACAAGTCCCTCCGGGCTTATCCCCTTCAACCAACACAACGTTCAAACCCAATTGTCCTGCACGAATAGCCGCTGCATATCCGCCCGGCCCGGCACCCAAAATCAAAATATCACAAGACAGGCCACCCCGTGTCACATTCATGATCAGATCCCTTTTTAATCGATAAAGAGTGTTGCCGGATATTCCAGCAGGCTCTTGATTTTCTGAATAAAGACAGCCG
>JAOXSG010000559.1 GCA_025800105.1 Cohaesibacter sp.
CACTGGCCCGCACTGTGGGCAGCCCTCTTTGAGCAAGGAGTTTCAGAACATTTGATTTGGATTTTACAACGGGTGTATTATGGACAACATGGTGAAATTGTTGGTGACTTTGGTCAGAGTGACCAATTCCCGATCACAGGCGGTGTGCGACAAGGCTGCGTTCTCAGTCCACGGTTATTTTGTGCTGTTTTGGAATTTGCCATGCGAAAATGGAGGCATGCCGTTGGACAAGCTGGCATTGATCTGATGGATGGTGGCCCTAATTTGCTTGATTTACGTTTCGCGGATGACATTGTAATTTGTGCCCGCTCACGTCATGAATTGGGGCAATTGGTCGATTCATTGACGATACACTTGGAACAGGTAGGGTTGCTGTTGAATGCTGAAAAAACTGTGGTGCTAACCAATGAGGCGCAACCGCCTCGAATTCTTGCAACGGATGGCGGACTGGAACTTACGATCTTGCAGCGGAATGTTGGTCAAAAGTGGTTGGGTTGCATGTTGGCAGCCGGAGGTTCACAATCACAACACATCGATCTGGAATATCATCTGCAGCAAGCAGCGAAATCTTTTTACGCAAACCGTTGGATTTTATTGGACCGAAGCGTTTCCATTTCCAAACGCTTGAAATATTTCAATGCCGTGGTCTCATCTGTCGCATGTTTTGGTAGCGGGCACAGGGCAATCTACAACTCACAGCTGGATACTATGGATGTTCATTTTCGCAAATTATGCAGATCCATCGTTGGACCGCCATCGGAGAGTGATTGGAATGCGGCCCAGCACGAGATTCTTTATGTGTGTTGCACGGGTTCGGAGTTTTGTTGCAAATGCCGGCGTCAACACATGGTCTTACATTACTTGCACAAATGGTTTCTTCCTTGGAAGACCAATGGTGGGTCAAACGCTTC
>JAOXSG010000560.1 GCA_025800105.1 Cohaesibacter sp.
TTTTTTTTTCGTGTTTTTCACACATTGTCGATCAAGTTCGCCTCGATTTACATAATGGCGTCATTTTTCCAGTTCAGTTGTTTGCCGGGCGCAACATGCTTACCGTAAATCACTCTCATAAACGCCCACTCTCGAATAAACGCCTCGTATCCAATAAACGCCCCCCCTCCGAGGTGTAAACTTTGCATTACCGTCTCCCCTCTGATAAACGCCCCGTGTCTAATACACGCCCACTCAAGAATAGCCTCAAAAACCAGGGAAATGCTTGAGAGTAAAATCACGCAATTTATTTAGTTTATTTCTTGCTTGGTTCACAATAACTTGCGAATTGCATCCTGTTCAAAATCCTCAACTGTGGGGCAGTTGCACGCATTGCCAGAGCAATCCCGTGGGATCGGGGCCAGACTTCGATATAGAACTATAAACGACATCTGTGGGCTTGCATTAGCGCAGATTAGATTTAGTGCTCACAAACTCTGTTATGATCTTACTCCGCGAGCAAACTACGGTCTTGTTGGTTTAGTTGACGTTGTTACGGTTAAAGTGAAATAAACG
>JAOXSG010001181.1 GCA_025800105.1 Cohaesibacter sp.
GTTTTCAGCAAATTTCTGTCAGATGTTGGGTGGTCATTTTGCGCGGCAGGCGCAGTATTTGGTGAGGTTGGAGGGTGTAGACTGTTGCTCCGCGCATTGTAAATAACGTTTCATAAGTGATGCGGATCAATCGTGAGATGGTTTTTGCGTGGCAGGCGCAGTTTTTGGTGAAGTTAGAGGATGCCTCTTGTTGCTCCGCGCATTGTAAATGACTTTCATATGCGATGCGGATCAATCATGAGATTCATTTTGCGTGGCAGGCGCAGTATTTGGTGAGGTTGGAGGGTGTTGACTGTTGCCCCACGCCTTGGAAATGACGTTGCATATGGGATGCGGATCAATCATGATCCACATTTGTGTGGCAGGCGCAGCATTTGGTGAAGTTCATTTTTCACTTTTCGTGGCAGGCGCAGTATTTGGTGAGGTTCATGTGGCACTTTTCGTGGCAGGCGCAGCATTTGGTGAAATTTCGAATGATAGCCGGAGTGGGAAACGTTGTAATTTTCAATAGAATCTGCTCCTGGCGAGTGCGAAAAGAAGGCTCTGTGCGGT
>JAOXSG010001199.1 GCA_025800105.1 Cohaesibacter sp.
GCGAATGTGCGTAGACTATAGGGCACTTAATAAACAAACGGTTAAGGATCGCTCTTCGCTGCCGCGGATAGACTTACTCCTTGATCGATTGGGCCAAGCCAGAGTCTTTTCAAAGTTAGACGTGGCTCAAGGCTATCATCAGATAGCCATGGCGAAGGATTCAGTGGAGAAGACCGCGTTTTGTACGAATCTAGGCCAATGGGAGTACTTGGTGATGCCCTTTGGGCTATGCAATGCACCAAGTACATTCCAGCGGCTAATGAATGAAGTATTTAAACAGGAGATCAATTCATTTGTATTAGTATATTTGGACGACATTTTGATATATAGTCGTTCAATAGAGGAGCACTGGGAACATTTGCAGCATGCACTTGACAAGCTGCGCCGGGCTAGGCTTTATGGGCGTCTCCATAAGTGCGAGTTCCTAAAGGATAAAGTGGACTACCTTGGGTTCGAGGTAGGCCGCGATGGGATTCGCACCTCACCTGAAAAGGTGAGAGCCATTTTGGATTGGCCTCGGCCGCAGTCAGTGCATGATGTCAGATCATTTTTGGGGTTAGCCTCTTATTATCGGAAATTTATTAAGGGTTTCAGTCAGCTAGCAAAACCGATGACGGACTTAACTAGGGATAAAGTTGCATGGAGCTGGGGAAATGCTCAGGAACACAGTTTTACGGCTTTGAAGGTTGCAATAGCTACAGCTCCTATACTGCGTCTGCCAGATTTTGAACGCCAGTTCATTATCACGACAGATGCAAGTGACGTTGCAATTGGGGCAA
>JAOXSG010001208.1 GCA_025800105.1 Cohaesibacter sp.
TTGCCCATCCGCAAATTGCAGGTCTCGCATGCCTTTCACGCGGGACTAGCCGCGCCGAGTACACCGACATGGCGCAAATACGGCTTGCCTTTTAAAGGGCTGTTGGAACCAGCCATCCAGAAGGAAGAAGAGACCTTTCGATAGCGGCCCGCAGTGACAGCCTCGGCAAATTGCGGCTCAACATCCCGGATGGTTGCAAATAGTCTATCGCCCTTGCGGAAAAGTTCCTTGACCCAACCAAAGGCCGGATCATCGGTTTTGGGATGGCCCTTGACGACAGGTGCTTCAAACAGTTTTGGGTCATAGTTTTCGATGATTTCATCAAGGAAACCAGTAGAAAACTCAGTAGCAGAGCCACCCATTGGAGTATGGGTGCCTGCGCGGAAAATCTCGATTGGCTCAGAACCGGACATCTCAGCCTCCTTTAATCGCCAGTTGCAATGACATTTTGGATCAGGAAACCGGACATGTTGCCCGTAACCACCGGAACCCGCTCATAGGTCATGCCATAGACATGAGAGCGAATAGAACGGACCCATTCCGGCTTTTCAACAAAGGGATGGCCGTTGAGTGTGTAGGTATAGCCAAAAGATGGCTCTTCCATACCAAGGGATGCTTGTGGGGTATAAGCCAGAATTGCATTATTGCCCCAAACATCCTCAAATGGTGCATCTGGATCAGGTGAGGAAATGCCAACGGCGGTGCCAACTGCAATCTTTTCCAAGTCAAAGAGATT
>JAOXSG010001214.1 GCA_025800105.1 Cohaesibacter sp.
ATTCATGATGCTTTGAAGGGCAATCCTGCATCGGTTCCAAAGAGCGATTTGAAACGCTCACGCACTGTAGCCGGTGCCGGGACGGCTGGTACTGTCGGGGCTGGGATGACTGTTGATGCGGCCATTGAGGCGGCTGGCGAGATTCAGCATGGACTTGATCAGATCAGTGTGGGGACTTGTGTGTCGGTTGCCATTGGCCTTGCCGTGGTCATTGGTGCAGGGCTTGCTCTTTATGCCCGCTGGGATGATGCCGGGCGACCAAACTTGAAAGAAATTTTCTTATGATGAGCATTCTTGCCTTTTTTGCAGGCAGTAAAGCGGGCCGGTGGTTAGCGCTGGCCCTGCTTATCATGGCAAGCCTCTCCCTATTCGCTGTGCGCATGTTTTCGCGGGGCAGACAGGCAGAACAGGCCAAACAAACCCAACAGGCCCTGACGCGCCTTAGAACAAGGATCAAGACAGATGAGGCTATTTCTCGCCTTCCTGCTGATGAGCGCCGTAAGCGCCTGTCAGACGACTGGGCCAATTGATTGCGATGGGGTTAAGCCAATCAGGCCTACGGTGAATGATGCGCGAATTATATCTGACAGTCTGGTTCGTCAGATATTGGAACAGAATGAATATGGCGCTAAACAATGCGCCTGGAAGAGAAGCAATGCCAAATAATAATAGAGAGCCTTGGCACTTGGACAAACGCGTCCCAGTCGCCCTGATCGTCACACTTATGATTCAGACCTTTGGGGTGATCTGGTGGGCGGCCTCCATGAGTGAGAGGGTCAATTTCCTTGAGAGGCAGATGCAGGAACGTTCTGATCAATCAGAACGCCTCACGCGACTTGAGGTCAATATGAAGGCCGTTGTATCTGCAACTACGAGGATTGAAAGGAAGCTGGATAGGCGCGATTAATAACCGATCTCAGACCTTTCAACGGGTTCGGGTTCTAAATCATAGGGTTCAAGTCCCTTCGGGCCTACCATTCAATTTTATTTTCCATTAAAAATCAATGATTTATAATCAATGTGGACCATGAATTTTTGTCCGTGGTCCACATTTTACCATTTCATGTTCTCAAGATGTTTCATCGCGTCAGCTGCAAGTTTCCATCTTTCGACGCCTTTTGTGTGTATCTCTGATGTTTTGTCTTGGCTATTCTGCCACTTATCCGGTTCTGTTGGCTTTTTGATTCAGGGTGAAGAGGTTCAGTTGCTGAATCAAGATTTGCCGATAAAAGGGCAAAATCGGC
>JAOXSG010001215.1 GCA_025800105.1 Cohaesibacter sp.
GCCGCAATGCCTTGTAGCGATGGATCTTCCAAAATCATGCGGGCAAAGACGCCCTCCGTCACCACTTCAATGCGGGTTTTGCTGGAAATCCGGCTTTCCATGCGCACGCGATAGCCGACCCGCTCGCCGGTCTTTTCGCCCAGCATACATGCCATGCGGCGGGCAGAGGCCTTGGCGGCCAGTCTGCGTGGCTCCAGCATGATGATCTTGCCATCCTCCTTTTCTCGCCATGGCTGGGACAGCAAAGAGAGAGGCACACAGGTGGTTTTGCCCGCGCCGGGCGGGGCAATCAGCACCGCTTTGTTATCCTTGCTCAAGGCAGCCTTCAAATCAGGCAAGGCGTCAAGAATCGGCAGGTTTGGTAAGTTTATTTCGGCCATATGCGGGCCTACCCTTGGGGCTTTCTTGTGTCAAGCAGCTTTCTCAGCTCTGTTGGCCCAGATCAATGAGCGGCCCATTGGCGGTTTTGGCATCATCCTGATCATGGGTGACCAGCAGGATGGGGATGCCTTGCGCCTTTGCCTTGTCAAACACCCATTGGCGCATTTGGGCGCGCAAGGAGGCATCCAGTTTTGAAAAAGGCTCATCCAGCAACAGGGCTTTTGGCTGAGATAATAGAATCCGCGCCAGAGCCACCCGTGCCTTTTGTCCGCCGGATAGCGTGGCGGGGTCGCGGTCAAAAAAGTCGCCTAAATTGATATCCTGCAAGGCATCACAGACGCGCTCTTTTCGCATCTGTTTACCTTTGATGTCCTTATCCAGACCAAAGAGCAAATTTTGCCCAACGGATAGATGAGGAAAGAGCAAAGGGTCTTGAAAGAGAATGCCGATTTTGCGCTCATGGGCTGGGCGGGTGCATATATCCTCACCATCCAAAAGCACTTGGCCTGTGGCTGTGAATTCTGGTGCCAGAAAGCCACCGATATAGGCCAGCAATGTGGATTTGCCAGATCCCGATGGTCCCATGACGGTGGCAATCTCTCCGGGATTGATTGTCAGAGACACAGACAAGAGCTGCTTTTCTGCCAGTGAGACTGTGATGCGGTCGAGAAAAAGCCCGCAAGCGGAGAGACTTTCTTTTTGCATGAGGGCATCCGTCTTTTTTGTCTGTGGCAGTGGCGACTGCCTTTTGTTGAAATGTGCGATGCTCATCCCTGTCTTTCTCATGCATGATCGTATGAAAGTCTAATGCGTGTTAGGGCGCATGTCACGTCTGTGGCGGTGAAGAAAGGCTGGCAGAGCCATCGCAAGGGCAAAGCCTAAAAATGGCAACAGCATTTGCATGATGGCATAAATACCAATGATCCGGCGATTGCCCCCCGATGACAGGGCCACGGCTTCGGTTGTGATGGTCTCCCAGCGTCCGCCACCGATAAGGATAGTTGCGAGATATTGACCAATTGAGACGGCAAAGCCAACAGCGGCGGCTGTCATGATGGGGCGCAACAGCAAAGGCAGCCTTATATGAAAGAAAAAGGCCCATGGCGTGCCGCCAAGGCTTGCCGCGACTTGCCCATAGCGGGGATCGAAATGCCGCCATGGATCGCCCAGTGATAAAAAGACATAGGGCAAGACAAAGACAAGATGGGCGAGCAACAGCCCAAAGGCTGAATGTTCCCAACCCAGCAAGAGAAACAGCAATTGCAACCCAAAGAGAAAGGCCACTTGCGGAATGATCAGGGGGATATAGAGAAGGGTCAATGCCCCCCGCCCCGCTTTATGGCCTGCTCTTGTTTCCTGCTCCAGACATAATGTGGTGATGACAAGCGCAATCAGGGCCGCCAGCACGCCAATGCCAATGGAATTGAGCAAGGGGTCTGCCAGCATGGGTATTTGTTTGATCCAGCTTTTGAGGGTGAAGGCCTGTGGCAAGCTTTCAGGAAAGCGCCAAAATCCGGCAAAAGACCAGACAAGCAGGCCAATCAAGCCCAAAAGAAGGGATAAAATGACCGCAAGCACCAATCCGGCGGATATCCAACGCCAGAGGATATCCTTTTTGAAGCGTCTACCGGATCCAACAGAGAGTATAAAGACAAAAGCGACGAGTTTTTCTCCCAGCCACCAAAGACCAAGGGCGCAAAGCGTGACGCATAATTGCAGCATGGCTCCGGCAGAGGCCAGAAAGCGCAATTGCAAATCGGGATCTGACATCCAGCGCACAAGCTGGACCGCAAGAGTGGGCGGATTTGTCGGGCCTAAAATCAGCGCAACATCGACAACAGATGAGGCATAGGCAATCACCGCAAAAATGGGCAAGCGGATTTGCCGATAGAGCCGGGGCCAGACCGCAAATATCCAACTGGCCATGGGACCATAGCCAAGCGTTTGGGCCACCCGCGCATTGCGCAAGGCATCGACTTGCGGCAAAGCGGCCAAAGTGACCAACAGCAGAAAGGGCAATTCCTTTGTGGCAAGGCCTGCAATCAAAGCAAGACCTTGGGGATCGTTGGGAAACAGCCAATCGGGCGGGCGGGTCCAGCCGGAAAGATGGGGCGAGACAAAGCGCACCAGCCAGCCTGAGGGGGCTAGTAAAAAGGCCAGACCGAAAGCGGTTGCAGCATGGGGAATGGAGAGAAGCGGCGAAATCAACACCTGAACCATGGCAAAGAAGCGCGTGCCGCTCCATGCGCTGATCAGCATCACCACTAAGATCAGGGATAAAAGGGTGGTGATCAGGCCTGACGACAGGCTTAACCAGATGGATTGTGTCAGGCCCGGTATTTGCACCAATCGGCTAAAATGCTCAAGCGTGACATCCTGCCCACCCAAAGCTGGCAGATAACCAAAGGCAGGGGCAAGGGAGCCTGCAAGCCCGAACAGAATCGGCCCAAGCATCAGGGCGATTGCAAGAATGGGGGCGAAATGCAGCACGTTTGTCTTGATCCTTTTTCAGACCTACTGGTCGCCCTCTTCCCAAAGGAATGCTTTGGTATTTCGGGAGCTTGTTGGATGCCCTGCTTTTGGGCTTTTTTCGATTCTTAGCAGGGCATCCTTTTATCACATAGACTTACTGAACGCCGTATCGCTTGGTCCAGTCTTTTTCGATGCGCTCCATCCAGCTTGCATGAGGCTCTGGCAAAGCCTGACCAAAGTCTTCCGGCTTTAAGGTGGCAACCCCCAGATCCAAAGCTTCAAACAAGGCCTTGTCTTTGGCGTTCAGGCTGGCCAGATTGAGAATGGTTGGATCTCCCCAGACATTGGGGTCTTGCTTGCGGGCCTGGGCCTGTGGTGACATCAGGAAATTGGCGACCACAAATGCCCCGGCTTTTGCATTGGCATTGTAAGGAATGGCGACAAAATGGCTGTTGCCGATGGTGCCTTTATCAAAGACAAAAGAGCGCACGCTGTCTGGCAATTCATTGTTGGCAATGGCAGAGGAAGCCGAGCCGGGATTGAAGGTGAAAGCGATTTCGATTTCGCTATCGGCCAGCATGGTTTTCAGGCTTGTGACATTCTTTGGGAAAGCCTTGCCCTTGCGCCATAAAAGCGGGTTCAATTCATCCAGATAGGCAAACAATTTGTCTGCGACAGGTTTATAGCTTTCTTCGCTCACAGGTTTGGACAAGTCAGCCGCATTGGGGGCCAGTTCCAGCGCGATTTGTTTCAAAAATGTCGAGCCAATGAAATCGGGAGGTTTGGGATAGGCAAAGCGGCCGGGATTTTTCTTTGCCCAATCCAGCAGCTCTGCGGCTGATTTTGGCAAATCCTTGGTCACGGCGCTGTCATAATAGAATGAGAGCTGGGCCATGCCCCATGGGCTTTCCAGACCATCTGTTGGCACCGTAAAATCTGTGGTCAATGTCGGCTTGCCCTTGATGTCCGCATATTGATAATTGGGCAGATCAGGTGCCCAAGACTTTGGCATCAAAAGGCCTTTTTGCTTCATAGAGGCAAAATTCTCGCCATTGATCCAGACCAGATCAACTGAGCCGCCTTTGTCTTTGCCTGCGGCTTTTTCTGCAATGACCTGAGAGACCACATTGGCGGTATCGCTGACTTTGACATGTTTGAGGGTGACGCCATATTGGCCTTGTACCTGTTTGCCAATCCAGGCGATATAGTCGTTGATGCGGTCACCGCCGCCCCATGCGTGCCAATAGACAGTCTGGCCTTTTGCCGCTTTTGTGACTTTGGCCCAATCTTTGGCAGAGGTCAGCTCTGCATGGCCATCGGCCAAGACAGCAGAGCTTGTCACCATCAGAAAAGCACTGACTGTCAGACCCGACAATGAGGCCAACATCTGACGCCGATCCAAAATTGAGGATCTCGGCTTTGATGCGCTGAGTGTCTTTGAAGAAGCAACCATTGACTATCCCTTATCTTGCGGCCCTTATCTGTTGGCCTTTATCTTTTGACAAATCGCGATATGTCTTTTCTTGTTCCATCATTGCCATAGAGTGGTCAATTCACATTCCTTTGAAGATGGCCTTTGAATATGGCCCTTACAGATAATCTTTTATGCCATGGCATTGAAAGAGCTATTTTAGGCATAAAAAAAACCCGCATCGATAACAATGCGGGTTTTCTTTCTCTTTATCAGGTAATGACTTATTCGCCAGCGCCTGCATCTTCTGCCTGCAATTGGGCATATTTTTCTTTGCCCAGCTCGGAGAGAAGATTGAGCTGAGTTTCGAGGAAGTCGATATGACCTTCTTCATCGCCAATCAGGTCTTCAAACAATTTCATGGACATGAAATCGCCAGCATCGTTACAGGCCTTGCGGGCTTCCATATAAAGCTCACGCGCAGAAATCTCGGCTTTCAGGTCACTGTTGAGGATTTCCTCAATGGACTGGCCAATCATCAGCGGGTCAAGCTGTTGCAGATTTGGATGGCCTTCCAAAAACAGAATGCGCTCAATCAACTTGTCCGCATGTTGCATCTCTTCGATGGATTCTTCGCGCCATTTGGCGGACATTTTGGTGTAACCCCAATCATCCAGCAGGCGATAATGAAGCCAATATTGGTTTACTGCGGTCAATTCATGGCGCAGCGCCTTGTTCAAAAATTCGATTACGGTTGCATTACCCTTCATGACGGTCCTCTTTGCTCTGTCTTTTGGGAAATCCTGTTGGTCCAGCTTTTACAGCTCAGAATTTCAAATTAGAATGACTCTAAATTAGAACTATTCTAATTAAAGGTCAATGCACTTAGGAAAAAATACGTAATGGCCGGGGCGCGCATGCCCGCAAAGCCCGGTCTTTTGGCAAAAGGCAAGGCAGACAGGATGTGGAGAACGTGGATGTTACATTTTGGATTTTTATGAAAAACCCGGACAATCATTGGGTGCACTTGTGAAGCGGCGCTGACGCAAGCGGTCCAGATCCTCGCGCCTTGCAATGCTTACCTCATGGCCCATATCCAGCAAAATGGCCTCGATCATCGGACGACAACAGCCACATTTGGCCTTGCAGCCTCTGCCACGATAGATCTGATTGGAGCGCAAAGGATGTCCGGGATTTTCAGCCGCCAGTTTGTTCGCGATCTCACGGATTTCATGGTCAGTGATATGATTGCAATGGCAGATGATCATATTGGTCCCAGCTTTTATGGCTCTTGATTCTGTTTCAAGATCTGATTGTGCCCAAGGCATATAGAAGATTGATGGTCCAAACCTTGCTCAAGATCAAAGTCTATCCGGATTTTTGCTTAGAAAAAAGCAATGTTGTCTTTTAAAATCAAGTTTTTGCTTATGCAAGCGCTTTTGTTTTGTGACAAAAGAAGAAATCTTGGCTTTATGGCATTTTCTACTCGCAACCGAACCGGCATCATCCTATCTATAAGGGGAAAGGATATGCAGTATGTCAGATACAGAACGCAAAACCCTGGTTTTAACAGGAGCCAGTCGTGGCATTGGCCATGCGACCGTCAAACGCTTCTCTCAGGCAGGATGGCGCGTTATTTCCTGCTCGCGCCAACCCTTTTCGACCAAATGCCCCTGGCCGATGGGCCCTGAAGACCATATCCAGATTGATTTGTCCGATCCTGATAATCTGGGGGTCGCTGTTGGGGAAATCAAGGATCGGTTAAAGGCAGAAGGCGGGCGGCTTCATGCCTTGGTGAATAATGCTGCCATCAGCCCCAAAAATGGCGAAGGGCAAAGACTGGACAGTCTGGAAACACCGATGCATTTGTGGCGTCAGGTGTTTCAGGTCAATTTCTTTGCCCCAATCATGCTGGCTCGTGGTCTGTTTGACGAGCTGAAAGCGGCACAAGGCTCTGTGGTCAATGTCACATCCATTGCAGGTATGCGTGTGCATCCCTTTGCTGGCACTGCTTATGCAACCTCCAAAGCGGCCCTTGCGTCGCTGACGCGCGAGATGGCGGCAGATTTTGGCCCTCATAATATTCGTGTCAATGCCATTGCACCGGGGGAGATTGATACCTCTATTCTCTCGCCCGGCACCGAGAAAATTGTCGAAACCATTCCTTTGCGTCGTTTGGGGCTGACATCAGAGGTGGCAGACACCATTTATTTCCTTTGTTCTGATCAGTCTTCCTATGTTTCAGGCTCGGAAATTCACATCAATGGCGGCCAACATGTGTGATTAGGTTGAGGTCTCATATTCTTGGCTCTTTCTTGCTGTTTACAGCATCAAAAGCCTGCTCTTTTATCAGAAGAGCGGGCTTTTCTATTTTCCGCTATATTCAGTGCTTGGCAATTAGGCAAGTTCCCGTTGTTTTTCCTCGCTGGAGAAGAACCAGTTTGCGCCGAGAAGCGATTAGGTGATCTTGTACGCGATATTTTTTTAACTTTAAGGGATAAACAGGGGAAAACCGGGAAATGCTTATGTTGCATCGCATATAAAACTATCTGAACCGGGTCAAATTTGGCTCTTTTCTGCGCTTCCCTTTGTTTTTTGTCTTCCAGTTACAAAAGTAACAATCTGAAATTAATTTGTAATTTTGCACCCTTGACGTCTTGGTCATTCCTGATTTTCTGTTTCTCAAATTGATAAAAAACTCTCTCATTTCTGTCTCTTTTGATGGTTTTTCATCAAATTTTGCGTCCTTTTATCGCAATGCATTATAAAAAGAGCGATTTGAGACATTGTGTCGCAGTTTAATCTCGTTAACATGGATCATAGAGCCACTGGCAATTGTGCCAAGTGCGATCAGGCGGGAGAGGGAATTTGAGTGAGACAATAGACAGCGCAGCCCTTTCGACAGAGCAAGACACAGCTGCCAGACCCAAAATCAAACCGATTATCAAAGATATTTCGACCGAGGATATTTCTGCCGCTTTGAGCGCAGGCTTGCGGGACTTTCAGCAGAATTTTCGTTTTGGGCTGTTTTTTGGGTTGTTTTACGCGCTTGGTGGCTGGATGATGTTCTGGTTTTTGACCGGGCTTGAACTGCCTTATCTGGTTTATCCTCTTGCCTCAGGTTTTGCGCTGATTGCTCCGTTTGTTGCGGCGGGCCTTTATGAGGTCAGCCGACGCACCGAAATGGGTGAAGCGCTGGAATGGCGTGCTATTTTGGGGGCGATTTTCTCAAAACGCGGCAAAGAATTGCGCTGGATGGCGATTGTCACCGGCTTTGCTTTCATCATCTGGATTGATATTGCCATCTTCCTTTATGTGATCTTTTTTGGCTTGCAGGAAATCAATATATCAGACTTGCTCGGCGTTGTGATTGGCACACCAGAAGGCGCGCTTTTCCTCGCTGTTGGCAATGTGACAGGGGCGATTTTGGGGATGGCGGTTTTTTCCATCACCGTTGTGGCCTTTCCGATGCTATTGCATAAGGATGTTGATTTTGTCACCGGGATGATCACATCCGTACAGGCTGTGCTGAAAAATCCCAAAACCATGATCAGCTGGGCCGCCTTCATTGCGCTGATGCTGGCCATTTCCCTTGCCTCTTTCTTTGTTGGCATGGTTGTGATTTTGCCTTTGCTGGGCCATTCCACATGGCATCTATACAGACGTACGGTGACCTTTGAAGACTAGCTAAGTCTTTTTAACTGGTGGGCTTTGGTGTCCTCTTCTCCCCCAAAGATGACACGGATCTATAAAGACAAATGCGGCAGTGGGGGTAACGAGCGCCAGACCGGGATATTTCATTATATGAAATGCTCCGGTCTGTTATTTTTCTTACCCTTTCAAAGACATTCTTCTGACACGATATTTTTGATGTCAGCGCCGTGCGACAGGTGCTGCCGGATGCAGCAATCGCGTGGACAGGCGCTTGATATCTCCCCCAAGTCCGAACAGGCTTGGCACCAAGAAGAGAACAAACAGGGTTGCCACAGCAAGACCAAAGACAATGGTCACGGCCATTGGTTTCAAAAATTGAGCCTGTGTCGATGTTTCAAACAAAAGCGGGGTCAGACCGCCCAATGTTGTCAGAGAGGTGAGCAACACGGCGCGGAACCGATCACAGCTGGCCCCAATAGCGGCTTGCGCCAAATCCTGACCATGGGCGAGGCGTTCATCAAGGCGGCTGACCAAAATGATGGAATCATTGACCAGAATGCCCGATAGGCCAAGCAGCCCTATCATTGATAGAATCGTCAAATTGATGCCCATCAGATAATGGCCCAGCACAGCCCCGACAAATCCAAAAGGGATGATCAGCATGATGGCAAAGGGGCGGGTATAGGAGGCAAAGACCCAAGCCAGAATGATATAAATTACAGCCAGTGCAATCGTGATGCCTATTTGCAAATCGGCAAAGGCTTCCTTTCTTTCTTCATCGCGCCCGGCAAAGACATAATCAATGCCATATTTCGCGGCGATGGCTGGCATCAGATCCTCAGACAGTTTGACCACGAGATCCTGCACTGTGATGACATCGGAATCGACATCGGCAGTGACCGCGATTGTGGTTTTTCCCTCTTCGCGCTGAATCAGCGAGAAACCCTGACGCTCCTGCAACTGGACCACTTCCGTTATCGGCACATATTGGCCGGACGGACTTTTGAGATGGATGGAACGTAGATTGTCCATGTCTTTGCGGCTGAGTTGTTGCAGAACGACATCAACCTCTTCATCCAAAATTGCTAATTTTCGGGCCGTGCGCCCTTCCAGCAAATCGCGCACCTGATCGCTGACGCTTTGGGTGGAAAATCCCAATGCAGCGCCACGAGAGCTTAAGCGCATGGTCAGTTCCGGCTTGCCATAGGGCATATCGTCGTCAATTTCCGAAATCCCG
>JAOXSG010001216.1 GCA_025800105.1 Cohaesibacter sp.
AACATGCCAAACTGGCTGGGGGCCATCGACAAGGGACCTGATTGCCGCAATCCATATTCGAGAGCGATTTTGGCCTTGCCAATCAGTGAGTTGGCCATCGTGTTGAGCGTCTTGGCATTCTTGACTTTAAAGACCGTGCGAATTTGCAAATGGTCCTGAAGATTTTCTCCAACCCCAGCGCATTCATGCATCACGGAAATGCCCTGCTTTGACAGGATATCCGGGCGACCAATGCCGGACAATTCCATGATTTTCGGGGAATTGATCGCACCGGCGGCCAGCAACACTTCTCGCTTGGCAACCGCTTTGTAGCTCTTGCCCCGGTGACTGAACTGAACACTGGTCGCGCGTTTTCCTTCAATAATGATCTTGTCCGTATGGGCTTTGGTGACGATCCGTAGGTTTGCACGTCCCTTTGCCGGGCGCAGGAAACCCTTGGCGGTGTTCCAGCGAATACCAGCGTGCTGGTTTACTTCGAAAAACCCACTGCCTTCATTGTTGCCATCATTGAAATCATCGCGGGGCATGATACCAAATTGCTTTGCCCCTTCCTGAACAGCATTGAGAATATCCCAATTTAGGCGCTGCTTGGAGACAGCCCATTCCCCACCAGAGCCATGCATCTCACCAACGCCGGAGAAATGATCTTCAGACTTGCGGAAATAGGGCAGGACATCCTCCCAGCCCCACCCGAGATTGCCCATTTGCCGCCAGCAATCATAATCTGCGGCCTGCCCACGCATATAGATCATGCCATT
>JAOXSG010000010.1 GCA_025800105.1 Cohaesibacter sp.
CTAAGTCGGCAGATTTTAAGTCTATTCTCTGATAAGGGATTATTTGATAAGCTAACGATCGTTAGTTTTTGAGCGCTCCACTTTAGCCAAAAACCTAAGCGGTTGTAACTAAAGTATTTTTGTTGGTGCGGACGGCGGGAATTGAACCCGCAAGACCTAAGTCGGCAGATTTTAAGTCTGCTGTGTTTACCTATTTCACCACGCCCGCGAACCCGCGAATGAACCCGGATGACGTGCTTTTGCCACAAAAATGAACCCAGTACCACAAGCATTTTAGAAATTGTGGACTATTGTCTCTTTACGCCCGTTTTTACCGACGTAAGTGCTGCGGTGGTATGTCCAGCCGTTGATGGTTAGGCTTTGCGGGGGTGGTTGATCAGGAAGGGGGCCGCCCAGTTCGGTGATGCAGGCATTGATTTGGGGGCTGGGTTTTTCTGCCGCTATATAGGTGAGCCAATCCCGGCGGTCTGTTCGTCGTTCTGACACGACAAAGCCGCCGCTGGCTCCGCGCTTGACGCAATAAAGGCAATCCAGCTCCCAGCCGCGCTCGTTGGCCACGCCGCCCCAAAAGCGGCTGGCGGCTTTGCGGGCCTGCGTGGTGCGGGTGGCGGTTTCGCGTCGGGTGCGCAGAAAGACCAGTTTTCCCTTGTCATCGCGCATGGTGGCGGTGGAGACAAATTCACTCATTGGGCTGGTTCCTGTTTGTTTGGGTCATCGCCTTGTCTTTTTTGGTTGTCGTCTGTGTGAAACAGTGCTCAAAGCAAGGGCTTGAAAATGAAGCATATTTTTGTCCGAAAACCGCTGCACACTTTTAGGAAATATGCTTTATGCTGTTGGTATTAGAGCGTGATTGTGGTTTTGATGTCGCCATCCATCAGGAAGCGGATTTGGGATGGGGGGATGCTTTCGTCAATGGTGACGGGAATGCCATAAATGGATTTGTGGGCAAGGTTGGGGGCGCCGCTGCCGCGCTCTATGCTTTCGCATTCCAGCTCAAAAAAGGTTTTTCGGGTCATGGTGCAGCCTTCAATGGCTTGGCGGTGCTGATCGATGCTTTGGGCTGCGGATTGGATGACTTTATCAAGGGCATATGTCATGTTGGTTCCTGTCTTGTTTCTGGGCTAATCTTTCGTGCCGTTGGTATAATCTGTGATGGGGCTCACCAGATTGGTTTGTCTTTTTTGGCGGGATAAACGCGCTTGCCGGCAATCATGAAAATGCGATAGGCCCCGTCCGGTTGTTGGTCGCCAGAGCGGAAATGGGCGTCTTTTGCGTTTTTGCGGAGCCATGCGCAGGCCTGCCCCAAGGTGCGGTCGCGGTTTTGGCGGGCTGTTTTGCCGCCGCCCGCTCGAACAAGAAAACTCTCGCCGGGGTTGATCTGGCTGAAATCGAAAAGATCCAGCGTTGGAAAAGGGATCGGCTCAACCGCAATGCCCGGCGTGATCTGTTTGACAGACTTCATAATTGTCTCCTTTTGTGTCGTTGGGATAAAATGCTTGGGAAATGCTTGGGAAATGCTTGATTTTTTTGATGATCAGTCAGCAAATGATGTGAAAACCACATCATTTGATTTATAAAAAGGCGCGCGCATTGAGGCCATAATCCCGTGCTGTCAGGCGGTGTTCTGCATTGACGTCGTATGAGGGGAGGTCGGCTTCCATTTCTTGCGCCTGCATGTGAATGGCCGCGATCAAATGCTCGCTGGCATCGTCTTTCACCAAGTCACAAAAGGTTGCTGCCTCGGACAGATCACCATTGCCGGTGAGCGTGACACATTCGGCGGCAATCTCGACCATGGCTGTGGCATAGGCCTGACTGATGGTCTCCATCAGCTTGGTGATATTGTGTGAAACAGCGACGCGGCCAGACAGGGAGCCGGGCGAGAATACAGGGTTGCTCCGCCTGGCGGCGCGGATGCTCTCATACAGTCTGGCCAGAGCAAGATCAACAGACGTTGTCATTTTCAAACTCCACATGTTGTGTTTGTGACAACGATATAAATATGAAAATGTTGTTCTAATGTCAACAGTAGTTTTTAAACTTTTTATAGTTTGAGGGGGTTTAGTGTGGTGCCGTTTCCCCTAATCCGATTAGGACGGTCTTGGGGTAAGAATTTTCATGAAACTGAGCTTTTCTGGGTTATTTT
>JAOXSG010000031.1 GCA_025800105.1 Cohaesibacter sp.
TTCCATTTCGCCACCAAAGTCTGGCAAGCAAATGGTGGAACCCGGTTTGACAGGGGATCACTTCAGCAGTCGGATCTTCGCATTGGCTGGGAATCCGCGAATTGACATGCCATCATTGGTATATCGCCTGTTTTGTCTTGAAAGGTTTCTTCGTGTGTAAGTACCTCTAGGGTGTGTCATGGCAGCTTTTGTAACCCAGGGTTCCCAATTTGTAAAGAAAATGGCAGTGAGTATATCATGTTCTCTTCCTTGCTGCCACTGAGAAGCAAGGACCTGGATCTTCCAAAGGGTGCTGAATAGATGATAAGGGGTGCCTATACACCATCCTTTAGAATCAAACAGCACCCTTTGGAAGATGCTGGGAATCATTGATTGGTGGCTCGAGACAGGGGCAATTGGCATTTTCAAAAAGGAGCTCAGCAACATCGATTTTCAACAGCAGAAGTAGGGTTTTCAAAAATGAACAACGAAGTTGAGACTTGCAGTTTGATCCAGCTTTGTCTCTTTGACATGCTTGGAATCTGGAGTAGCACATATTCTTAGTGTAGCAGGTGCTGACAGGTCTGGACGCAAGGCATGAAAGCAGGGCCTTTGCCGCGTACTGCTAGGGCCTCTAGGGCCTTCCGATCTTTTTGCTTTCAGGGAAGGAGCACGCAGCCACTTCCATTTCGCCACCAAAGTCTGGCAAGCAAATGGTGGAACCCGGTTTGACAGGGGATCACTTCAGCAGTCGGATCTTCGCATTGGCTGGGAATCCGCGAATTGACATGCCATCATTGGTA
>JAOXSG010000063.1 GCA_025800105.1 Cohaesibacter sp.
TCAGTGCAATGCGAACCGCTTCTTGTCGAAATTCTTCGCTTTTGTATCGTCCCATAAAAAATCTCCTTTGTTGCAGTATATGCTTTCAAAGGAGCGGCACAATTCCGGGACAGGTCCATCGAGCCGATAGTAAAGCCTGCCTTGACTATCGACTGGGACTATTATGGCACCTTTCTTGAGGGGCTGGATTGCAGTGATGAAGAAAAGCGCGAACTCATTGAAGTGCTCTGGAATATTATGGTGGCCTTTGTTGATCTGAGATTTGGCATTCATCCTGCGCAGTTGGTTGCAAACAAGGCCTGTGAGCTGAATTCTGAAAACAACCCGAATATTGCCGAGGCTGTGGTAAAATATCTGGAATCTTCTACCAACAAGCCTGAATAAGAAAGGAGGCCAGCATGTCATCCAAAGCCGGAAAAGCCCTCATTTATTGCCGCGTCTCCTCTAAAAGTCAGGAACAGGAAGGCCATGGTCTTGAAAGTCAGGAAATCCGTTGCCGCGAACATGCCCGCCTGAAAGGCTATGAAGTTGAAGCTGTCTTTCCTGATACCATTACAGGCGGTGGAGATTTTATGAAACGCCCCGGCATGGTGGCACTTTTGAGCTATCTCGATGCCCAGCCGTTTGAGAATTATGTTGTTATTTTCGATGATTTGAAGCGCTTTGCCCGTGATACCCGTTTCCATCTGGATCTGCGAGAAGCTTTTCGTTCTCGTGGTGCTCGGATTGAATGTCTGAATTTCAAATTTGAAGACACACCGGAAGGTGAGTTCATAGAAACCATCATGGCCGCGCAAGGCGCTCTTGAACGCAAGCAAAATGGACGGCAGGTTGCCCAGAAAATGCGCGCCAGAATGATAAATGGTTACTGGGTCCATAATGCCCCTGTTGGCTATAAATACAGAACCGAGAAAGGCCGTGGGAAAGTTCTGGTGGCTGATGAGCCAAATGCCTCAATAATCAAACAGGCTTTTGAAGGCTATGCCAGTGGGCGCTTTGAAAGTCAGGCAGAAATCAAACGCTTCTTTGAAAGCTTCCCGGACTTTCCGCGCAACAAAAAAGGCATCATCACCCAACAACGTGTCACTGAAATATTGGGAAATCCCCTTTATACCGGGCATATCTGCTCGGAACGCTATGAGATTGACTGGCTGGATGGTCAGCATGATGCGCTTATTTCTATTCAGACCTTCGACAAGGTTCAGGCTCGCCGCAATGGAACTGCCAAGGCTCCCATGCGCAAGAATATTGGTGAGGATTTTGCCTTGCGGGGCTTTGTCTGTTGCGCTGATTGCAAAACCCCTTTGCGCAGTTCATGGTCAAAGGGGCGCTCAAAATATTACGCCTATTATCTATGTCAGACAAAAAGCTGTAAAAGCTATGGCAAGTCCATTGCGCGTGACAAGGTTGAGAATGAGGTTGGGGCTATTGTCAAAGATATGAAGCCTCATCCTGCATTACTGGATCTTGCCAAAACTATGTTCCGCCATGCATGGGATCAACGTCTCGATCAGTTCAGTGACGCGGTTTTATCTGCCAAGCGTCAGATTAAAACCATAGACAAACAGATTGAATCCCTGCTTGCCCGCATAATGGACGCCAGCAATGCAACCGTTATCAAGACATATGAGGAAAAGATAACCGACCTTGAGCGCGACAAGCTTATTTTGGCTGAACGGGCAGAAAATCGCCTTAAACCACAAGGCAGCTTTGAAGAAAAACTAGAACCAGCCCTGCAATTTCTCGCAAACCCTTATAAGCTCTGGGAAACAGGCCAGTTTATCATGCGCCGAATTGTACTGAGATTAGCCTTCGAAGAACCCCTTGCATATCACCTGAAACAGGGAGCTAGAACCGCCGAATTATCCTTGCCGTTCAAAGCGTTAAAGGGGCATTCAATGACCAAATAAAGAGATGGTGCCAGGAGAGGACACAAAAATACCTTTTATGCAATTGAATTACATAAGTTAATTTTTTTAATACTATGAAAGAACCCACAAATCAACCCACATAGTCGAAAACATAAACGCAACTCTCTTAGGCGAGTTCGAGATATGGTGAATTTGCGGATTACTCAAATGTCGAGGGACGCCTCTCTGGAAAACGACTAGGCTAGAAAGTGTCCTTTTTGCCAATTGTCTAAATACTCGATCAAATCATACCCAATGAACTCCGACCTCAAGGCATCCAGCAACTTGTACCGCGATTTTCGTTGGCGGATAACAAGACTTCTCAAGATCTCACTTGTAACTGCCTGCCGAACAGGAAACAATGAATGACTGCTCCAGAGTGCATGAATCGTGAATAGAGCGACCTTTAGATGGGCATCCAAATTTGCTCCTGGTTGCCCAATCAAACTACAAAGCATCACTAGCTGATCTCGAGTAATCTCTCGGTCTTTGTACATTTTCGCACCGACCAATAACCTATGACTATTTGTGCTGAGAGTCGTTTCCCCGAGTTCGAGCAGTTCAATGGTAGCTGACACAACCATTTCGCTTGAGATTTTTCCCTTGTCTTCAAGATAAAACAGCAGTGATTGCACCCAACAAGAGTTTACCCCAAAGAACTCCCGCCCCCAAAATCTGAGAAAGAAATCTTCTGATAAGAAAACTCGCCCACTTCCACTGCATGCAAATAAGTCGTCGAGAAAGTATCCACCTTCATCATTGCGAAAACGCAATAGAGCTTCATCGGGATCAGCCTTTGCAACAGCAGGAACAATTTCACAGCTATCGGTCAACCAACGCAACTCCGAACGCGCCGTTTCTATCTTTTGTGTGATTATGTCGTCGGAGATCTCATGCAAACGAATCTTCTCATTTTGATAGCTCATACTCTTCGCTGTTCGGACACCATTTTCATCATAGCTTCCCATAGTTTCACATTGTTGAAGCCGAGATGAAAACACATCAATGGTGTGTTGCGTAATCGCAATTTTTCCAAAGTGCTCTTCGACTGCTTCAACTAGACCCAGCCGAAATAGCAGATAGATAACAACAGAATCTGCAAGTATTCCTTGTTTTTGCGCTCGATCCAGAGAAAGTGTCGCCGCTTTTTGTTCAATCGAAGTACAGGAAGCTGTCTTTATCGATACACCGCATTCTTGTTTGAGGCCCAGAAATGAATCGATCGGACCTAAACCTAAATGATAACCAAGAACTTGTAACGGATAGGAGCCTTCCTCATAAGCTTTGGATTTCTGCAGGCTATACTGCGATCGTTCGCGAAGCTTGGTAATTAAGTCGTCTAAACCGTCTTCTTTTGTTGGATCACATCGGACAGAGTTGAATGCGGAAACATCAGGATACTTTTCTTCAAATCTTTCTAAAACAAAATGAAATGCTTCCAAAGCTTTATGCTTTAAGCTTACTATCGTTGCTTGCAACTCAACTTCGCCAACAGGCCAAGCAAATTTATCACCCTTCTCAAGCCCTTTAACAGCCAACGCAATTGGATGATCAAGATTGATATTTTCGTGTCTTAGGGGAGTCAGTTCAGCATCTGTTTCCAATATGTACTTGCGGCGATCACCATTTGATAGCTCGATTTCGACAGCAGTATCTTCGCAAACGTTTGAGAGCCATAAATCATCTGACTTATCCGGTGCCGCACCAAACGCTAAAACGCTGACATTCAAAGCCATCCAAGACTGATGTTCATTTTGATTAAGACAAAACAAATGGTACGCGAATGCTCTTGATCTATTTACTTCACCACAAAAAACTAAGAGCTTTGTATACTCAAGTTTTTCTGACAATGAGCCGGACATTTTTGAGTCATCTAGAGACTTAACGATGTTTTGGACCCTAGCCTTTTTGTTCACTCGAAGAAGCGAGTTCACGAAATACTGGAGAGAAGCGATAGAATGTGGATTCGCTTCGAATATCCTTCGGGTTAAAGGGACTGCTTTTGCAATATCATTGATTAAATGTGCAACGTTAGCACCAAACCGCCAACCAAATGGTGAGTTAGAAAGTCCTTCTGAAAAACTGTCACGAACTGCAACTGCCTGCGCGCCCATTCCACCTTCTAGACACGCATCGCAGAGTACTGACAGTGCCGAACTCTCACGTTCGTAGCTAACCTTGTCCTTCAGCAAGTTCACGCAATCTCGGTAAAGCCCTCTCGCGTTCAACTCTTCCGCAGCTTGAACAATTTGGACAAAGCTCCAAGTTTCCACATTTGCAACCGAAGCCAACAGCTCGCGATTTGATTCTTTCGAAGAAGTTTCTGTACCAAAACTATTTTCCGACACTACCGGCGGCTCAAACGCGTTCTCAAACGAAGATTTGACTAATACCAGCTCTGGTTCTTCGGCAAATTCGGCTGCAATATCTTCGATTGCTTCTTCACATGCGTTCCTGTTTCGACAGTGTATTGCAACTCTTGCCTTTGTTTCCAAAGCCCTCAATCTAGTGGCTCTATCTAATTCTAAATCGAAGACTTTTTGCAACCGATCCAAAGCTTCCAAAGGTTTACCTAATCTAGTTTCAATCTCAGATGCCAATATTTGAAGTTCTGCATGATTTGCTAATGGAGCCAAGAGCTCCAAAGCTGAATTCTCATCATTTCTCAATAAGAAAAGAACGGCACGAATATGAACGAGTTTATCTTTGAGATCTGGATGACTAAATATTACAGATTCAATTATCTTAGACGCGTCTGTTACAGAACCAATAAGCCGATAAGCAACGGCGGCATTGTTGGCCTGACTTGGTAATAGGAGCTTGTTTACTGGGTTAGCCTTGAGTGATGTTTCAAGTTCTGATTTTAGAATAGATGCACACTTTTTGAGATCCGCCATAAAGCTGTGCGGCATTTTAGCCCCAAGAAGAAATGCTTCATTTTCACGCGCCTCCCCCAACGCGTGCAGAGCCCATAGAGAATCAAGATGCTTGTTCTCCGGGTCAACTATCTTGGCTTCGTTAATAATCGACTTGAAATCTTGAGGATTTTGCTCTGTTAGATACAGTGTGCGAGCATATACAACGTCAGAAGACGTATTTTGGAGCAATGCAAAGTCTTCAGCAGGAATTTCCTTGTCGAGCCTTCTCGCCGCATTTAGCGCAGTTGCAGCGCAAATGTCAGTATGATCACCATCTTCTCTAAGCAATCCGATAGCGCATTCATAAGCTTTCTCGAAGTTCTCTTCTAACAAATCTGCAAACGCGAGGCCCGCGACAGCTCTTGTATGATTAGGTTCAAAACCATGAGCGACTCGAAGAGAAGCAATGGCCTGCTCGTGCTCCCCCATGTTCGCTTGAATTATTCCAATACTATATTCTAATCTAAATGCTAAATAACCACTTCGAAACTTTTCTTGCTCTTTCAGTTTATTGAGCAACTTAATTGCTAATAAACTATCCCCTTCATTTGCGATTTCTCTATAGGAGACAATCGTTTTTATTTCTTCGGTTTCTTCGGTCGAAAGGCTTTCTTCATTGAAGGCAAAGTTGGCTTCAGATCCGCTGCTAACTTCTAGCTCTTCAATATCTCGGAGCTTTTGATTTTCGACTGTACCAGTGTTTCCAACATAGATGTTTATGGTTTGCTCAACAGAGTTATCGTGCCCGTTGATATTGAGATTCTGATTACTCTTGATGGAGCTTTTGTCTTGGCGTGAAAACAGGCCGAATATATCAAACTTCATTACTTTCCTGTTTTTGGTTTGGAAGTCACATTGGAAACTTGGGATACAGAGTTCTTGTCTCCGCTTACTTTCGAGTTTTGCCTGACATTCGAACTAAGAGTTTGCCTTATAGCCCAACCAACCAAAATCATGACAACTGGCGTTGTTATTCCTGCTATCCAATAATACTGCTCCAAAGACATCAGCTCCACCTGCTTTTCACTCCATGCATTCTGGATACCCCTTCAGCCAGTTTCCACCAAACTTCTAGACAGTTGTTCTCAGAATCGTAATTGCAACTTTACTATTCATCGCCACAACTATCCATATGGAAATGAATGAAAAACACGTTTTAGCCCACACCGGGAATTTCCGAGGGTTAAAAACTCAATTGCACAAATCCACTATGCTTCCGACAAAATGCGATAAACCTGCATTCTGGAGCAGCCGAGGGCTGTGGCAATAGCACTTGGTCCCACCCCCTCAAGTCTCATACGCATCACTTTTCCTCGGTCAATGCGTTGCTGCCCACCTTTGTACTTGCCTTGCTGCTTGGCTCGTTCGATGCCTTCACGCTGCCGTTCCCGAATGAACCGGCGCTCCATTTGAGCCACCATGCCTAGGACCGTCATTACGATCTGCCCCATGTCGCCCTTTGTGGAAACGTAGGGGTCGAGTACAGTCACAAATGCACCCTTCTGCTCGCAGTCATGAATGATGTTCAGGACATCACGAGTATCTCGGCCAAGCCGATCAAGCCGGGTCACTATCAGCTCGTCTTCTGGACGTAAGAATTCAAGGATGGTGGCCAGCTCTTCACGATTGGCACGACTGCCACCGGATACCTTTTCTGATCGGATCAGGCCGCAACCTTCAGCCTCGAGCCGGTTTTGTTGAATTTCCAGATCTTGCTCATGCGTACTGACGCGAGCGTAGCCGATTTTTGCCATGTGTCACCTCAGGGTTTAGGCCCAAGGCTACCAAGTCACAAATAGTCGATGTCAACCCTGATGTGACGCTCCGAGGCGTAACATTGAGCTGTCACGGCAGGGTATACTTGAAAGTGACATTAGAAATAGATCAACCTGAAATATTTCTCAGGCTGTAAAAGTGGGGCTCTCTGCTTTCGCAAAACTTAATCAAGAATTACGCGTAGAAAAGCATCTTAAAAGCCATGTTGAAAGACATCATATTTCAAAACCCATCTTTCGTAATTGTGATTGCCTCAAAATGAATAAAACAATTATCTGTTAGATTTCCGTAAAACGAATTGCCCTCAGGCAATTTCCCATGGACGACCAAGCTATCATCCTTCTGGATGCTGGCTATATCCGCTTCTCTAGTATTAATATCAACGTATATATTTTCAGCCCAAGAGCCAGACTTGCCGAAGAACTCACCCGAAATCTCGCCATTTGTTAAGGATTTGCTTTTTGCCGTAAATGTTAAACATACAGGGAACCCATTGATCGCATTATAATCTTCGTAGGTTTCAATTAGCCCTATCCCTGCTTTACAGATTTCAGTCAGTATGTCGTTGTCAATGCACTTTGCTTCGTTTCCTATTATTTGCATTACAGGAGCTATTGATTTGAAGCGTTCTTCATTTCTGGTTTTTGCAACATTGTTTTCAGGTTCACTATTTTTGCCCATAGAAATAAATGGGCTTTCCGTTTCATTGTCTTTAGTTGTGTTTTTGCCGTTTTTCCAAACGGAATTAATTAGTAAATCATCAATTGTCTTTGAATGATGTCGAATATCGGCACCAATCCCCTTCTTGATCGCTGCATCCAGCTTTTCACCAAGTCTAGCCACCTCTTTAAGGCGTTCCTGATAACCAAATGAAAACTCTCTGAGATCAATATCTTCCCTGCTCAATGTGTTATGAGGGCTTGTCGCGACAGAATAAAGGAATGAAGCGCTTTCACTATAATCAAGCACGGTATGGCCACAATGATAAGCAATATGCCCCTCTTCATCTGTTGCTTCCATTAAAATAGCAAAATTAGGCTCTTGGTCAGCATATGCCCTCCATAGCTCCCATGTATTGGCGAAACCTGTAAGCTTCTCCATCATACTAGCCGCCTGTTTCTCAATTGACGCCTTCCGTTCTCCCCGAACAAATGTCGCCCTTGGAACAACTATATCTTCTTCTAAACCAACATCCGAATAACAAGGGTTTGGATGCTCAAATAGTTGGCTCTTTAGTATCATGTACCGCATTGCATGATAAAGATGATCAGGGTGGACCCCTTGCAAACCAATATCCCGCTTGGGCCAATCTGGAATTGGTGACGTAACGGATGGCGTTAAAAGTGCAATGCTTGTTGCAATATAGATAACAAGATAAGAAATACTCTTCAAAAACATTTTAGTTCCATTTTAACGGTGGAGAGGCAGCCCTACTCTCCTTTGCTTGATAAAAAGACATCCCATGAGTGCATCTGCAATACCCAAATCTATCAGACAGATCGGTTCTGTTTGATCCTAAGTTCTATGCCGAACAGTTTGTCTTGATCAATGCCCGACGGACTATTCCCATGCCTCCTAAACCGAGCCGATAAACCCGTTGAACAAATGATTATTCAACCGCAAAATCGCCATCAGCGCACCGGTCTTCTAGTTTCTGATATTGTTTTGACAGTTCAAGCTGGCATAGTTTTTTCTAAGCTTCTTTAATGCTACATAAGGATTTACATAGTTTCGGCCATTAAATATCGGAACGCCGTGTTCAGCGTTATCAATCTGATCAGCAAATTCTCGGCACTGATGGCCAATAACTTGTCCTACGGACCTTATTGTGCCAGCTTGAGTTTCAAATCTAGCCATCACGAGGAATATTGAAGCTGGCATCAACGGATTATCACGATTCCATGCCTCAACATCTACGCCATATTGGCTTAATGCTTCTATAGTTTGGCCGTTTTCATGTTCACGTTGCTGTTGTTGGGCTTTCTTAGTCATGGCATCAATGCGATTGTGGTAGCCTTCTCTGCAGGCAAATATGTCATCACTATTGCTATGTTGTGCATAGCAATGCTCAGCAATCTTTCTAAGGTCACTGTGGGGAATACCGTTTTCGTAATAAATAAAACCCTCAAGCTGAGTTTCTTGAGACTGCTCGCGACTTTTTTGCTGCCCAAATCGATCAGATTTTTTTTGCGCGAGCTTTTGGGTCTTCAAAAATTTTGATAACGCTTGAAGTTTGTCATTGAAGCCTTGCTGCATAACTGCTTGATTTTGGGATAGGTCCGCAAAGTACAAAGTGTCTTTGCCGCTACTGTGAACTTCATTGAGGAACCAGACCGAATAAGTCAGCGATTTGGCAAATTCAAAGCAACTAAGTGCTTCATTCTCCATTTCAAGCATCAGTTTATCCAGTAGGGGATGTTCTGAACGATTGCTCTGCAAAAGCTCTCGATATTCATTCACATATTCGATCTCCAATGATTTGAAGAATTTGTTTTGTTGTTTCTGGGCAATATCCATCTGTTGTTGAGTTGCTCCAATCAACTCTCCCCAACTCATTGGTTGGCTGCCGAGCGCTTCGCTGCATGAACCTGCGAACGCTTTGATTGCTTTATGCCCATCCAACATCAGGTAAGCATATTGAAGCACTGCCCTTTCATGGGCCTTTGTAAATTCGATATTCGATATTTCTTTTGAAGTTGCAAAGCTCGTTATTGCAAAGAGCAGAGCAGCTGCCAGTTTCCATATGTTCATTTGTGAGCTCGTTTGGTCAGGAACTTTGTCTGCAAGATGGCAGAAGCAGTTTCTTATAAAGTAGCCTTCAGTCACGGAGCTTGTGACTTAATCGTTGGTAGTAACTGAATCAGAAATTGGTTTCTTGCGACTGGAAAAGAAGCTCATTGTAGCCAAGATCATTGCGGCAAAACCCCAAACATTCATATCTCCGAATGAACCGGTCATAGATGCTAAGAATGCTAGGCCACTGGCCAAGGCAAAAATGACCATTGCCGCTTTAGGAAGAGCAAAAGCAAATGCTCCACCTATAAAGAATACAAGTCCAACAAGAATGCCAACTGAACCAGCCTGCATAGTGGATTGGTCATTTGCAAGATTACTGCCTGCCGTCACGACACACGATTGAAGAAATACCAGTAAACCCAGCATGAGTCCGATGATGCCCGTTGCGATTTTCATAATTTTCTCCTTTTGAAGATTCTATGTTTGTGAGTGCAACTTAGAATATTAATACGGGACTCACAATCCGTCGATTAATAATCCACATTCCGCCATTGATGGAGCATGAATGTGCAAAAGACAATCGGCTGGAACCTCCGCAAGCTCCGGGTAACCAAAGGTCTGTCTCAAGAACGGCTCGCCTTGGAAGCAGGGATTGATCGCTCCTATGTAGGACGGGTCGAGCGAGGCTCGGAGAATGTAACTGTGGCAACCTTAGAAGCCTTCACCTCGGTTCTGGGCGTGCATGTTTCCGAGCTGTTTGCTGAAGTGAAAGAAGGGGCCGTAAGGCCTCAACCCCTTCGATCAGGGCGCAAACCCAAATAATCAAAAGCGACTTCTCACGCCCTGCTACGGGCTTTTTGAGCCATTTTGCAGGGCAAGGGCCAGTGGTTCAAGAATACGCTTAGTGAGCCCCTGTAGGGCGCTGGGCAACTGACTGGTTAGGCTATCAATATCAAAGGGGGTTGCATCGGGTTTGAGTTCGATTTCTGACAAGGTCAGGCTGGTGTGCCAGTTATCGGGCATTTCCTTGAGCTGATGCTTGATGGTGTTAAGGGCTGACATGAATTGCGCACGATATGCTGAATTTTCTTCAGGTAACTGCAATTGAATGTTGATGGATAATCCTTGGAATGTGAAAACATCCAGCTCAATCATGATTGGCAAGGTTGGAAGAATGAAAGTGTCACCATTCTTGATCTCAAGACCGAACTTGAAATCCACATAACCATGATCAGCAAATTCATGCTTGCATGGATCTATTAGCCTCAGACGAACCTGATCCGTTTTGGCCTTGCTTTCTATATCTGCAATCAGAGGCCAAATGCGGGCTTGCACAAAATCACTACTATTCAGATCTAATTTTGTAATGGCATTGATTACATCTTTATGCTGTGTCCAAAGCGCATTGGCTTGAGTGAGCTCGTCTAGAGTCATTGGTTTGTTCCTCAAATGCTGTGGGTTGATCATGCAGGGCTGATAATTGAAAAGGGATCAAAAATATATTTTTGATCCCTTTTTGTTCTCAATACTCTTCCGCCATCATAATGGTCAAAACCCGCTTGGTAAGTTCAGGGTTGGCTGGGTCTGGTGAATGATAGAGCATATCATTGTCATAACAGTCGATCTTCCAGAAGTACCGATCCCCTTGGAAACTAAGACTACCAAAGTCATGCTCCCCATATGGGTCATTATCCTCGGTAAAGGTGTTGTAGCCTTTGATAGCATCAAATAGTTCAAGCTTGGCAGTGGGTGATAAGCGATCCGTTCCATTGGTGATCATGACCTGCCCACCAAGAAAGCTTTGCCTGAAGGCATCATTGAGTTGGCAAATCTGTTCGGCTTTACTGATCATTCTTCCCAATCCCATTCAATCTCTGACAGGGTGGTTTTGGGGTGAAGCATCGCAAGTTGGCACACATCGCGTGTGATAGAGTCCATATCAGGATAATCACGCCATTTGAGCCGAAAGCTGGTCGAGCCAGCTTTGCCGACGACAACAGCTAAATAGAAGGCCTCATCATCTTCTTCGATATCACGGGTCAGCACTAAGCTACCAACACCGATCTTCGACCATTCGCTGGGAAGGGTGCCTTTCAGGCTCAAGCCAGAAGCGTTGCCTTCCGAAGCGCCACCATCCTCAGACTTACCCTCATCACTGGCGATCAGTTCCAATTGTGGCTTGCTGTCTTCTTCGGGCAAATGACCTTGAAGCTGCTCATACACCTCTTTCTGGATCCGGGGCATAAACAGCTTGCCGCTGGAAAAGACCCGACCTTTGGGCACACGATTGGCCAAAGCCATCACCTCATCACCTTTCACAGCAACAATTTGTGCGCCCATCGCAGCAGCTCCAGCTTTGGCATCAACCACACTATCGGCGTCAAACCAAGATCCTCGGGGCGGCTCGGTGCCATTCCGATCAAACACTACAAGGGCGGGCACATCAGAATCGACATAGCTTATCTGTTTGGCTGCATCTGCCATCATACATCTCCAAGTCTGGAAAAAGGGGAAGATAGGGGCTGGAATGATACCAGCGAGCCGAACCAATCAGGGCTAAAGGGCAGCAGCAAGCGCCACCCACAAAAAAGCGCCGGAACTGGCCGACGCTTATCTATACTAACTCATAATTGTGCAAATGTCAAATTACATCTATAATAATATCAATTACTTAGTCCGCAAACCGAGCTTAAAGGCAGCAGGCCAAAGGGGTTTTCGGCCCGCTGCAGGCTGTGCGTTATTTGCGTTTCCACCGACTAGATTTCATCTTAGCTGAAGCTGAATTTGGTCGTGCACTTTTCCCCGATTTGGTATGAGAAGCCGTACTCGGTTTTGATTTCTTGCCTTTTCGCCGCTTCCTTTTTGCGAACTTGGCTTCAGATGGAGCGGTTTCCTCAGATTGCTCCTGAGAAATTTCTTTATAGGCCTTGGCAAACTGGGCAAGATCAAGAACACATCGTCGCTGTCCATTGCCCGCGATGTTGACGCTTTGCACGTGATTGCCTCTTCCATCGGTGAGGTAAACACCGTGCTCCATCAGGGTTTTCCAGATATGTACAACCATCCGTTCACCAGCTGCTGGGTTGGAGGGCAGCAGACCTTCGCAAAGACGATCAAAGCCTTTTGTCGTCATGATAAGCTTGTGATTGCCTTCGTTAATGAAGCCGTCGATCTTCTTCAGATCAGCATTGCTGCTGATTTCAGCTTGAGTATGTGATGGAAAGGTTTCGAACTCCAGCTGATCCGATATATGCTCCATGATGGTTTCCAAGGTCAGTTCATGCCCGAATGCTGTCTTAACAATTTCCTGATAAGCCCAGCAGCAAGATTTTTGGACATCAAGTCTTGTGCATGGCAGAATGTCAGCCTCCACAGCAAGCACACCTGCGGCTTTAAGCACCCCAATTTTTCGTGCTATGCGGTTTTTCTTGGGCTCGTCCGTTTTGCAAGACCTAACAAACTTCTCGATTATTTCGGCGATGTGCATTGGAATTTCAGCCTGATGCGCGGTTAGATAATCCACCCAGACCTTACCTGCTGTTCCGTAAAAGCTAGCAGCATCTTGAGCCAATGCTTCTGTTTGCTGCCGGTTCAATGGAGACCTATCTTTATCCAAAATGACTGATGGATCCCAGATGCCGAACTTGGTTTCAGGGATAGGCAGGTCGAAAAGACGGACACGGTCACTATCCTGCAGCTCGACATGACCAGCGAGTACCCAGAAAATAGGTGATGGGCTTGAAGACAAGGCTATGCAACAATAACGCTCCCTACTACCCGCTCCGATAGCCATTCGGGATATACCTTTTGGTCTGCCTGCCGTGAGCGTGTGAACGACCTCATAGGCATTTTCCATGCGCCGTTGTAAGCTTCCGGTCGTGGTTTCGATGTCATCCAGTATGAGGGTGTTGTCATTAAAATAAACTGCGACCTCATCCAGCTTTGTGTCGGACACCCGCCATCCCGGCACTTCATCAGGATTGTTGAACACTGATGCTGCTCCACGGATCATCGTCGTCTTGCCGGTAGATGTTTTGGCGCAGAAATTGATGACCATGGTCTCCGGGAGGCCTGCGTCATATAGCAAGGGGCCAGCTAACGCTGCACACATGGTGACTAAGGTCGGCTTTGACTTGACCATGGGACCTGCCACATATCTCTTCCATTCATCGAAGGTTCCCTTTGATTGACCAATACTGATGCCTTCGTCACCTGCATTCATGTCGAGAAAAAGGAGCCTCTCTGCATCGAGTTGGACGATGGCGTCGTACAGCAAATACCGCCGCTCATCCCCACATTCGACCCATCCAGTTTTGCGACGCAGAGCACCGGCCTTGTCGGGCAACGAGTTTATGAGATCCTGAACGCGATATTGCTTTGGGTCGGCTCCGGCTTTTCTGAGTTCGCCGTCTAGTCGGCTTGGGCTCTGGAAGGTATCCATATCAATAACCTGAACCATCCTTCCTCTGTTTCCAGTCTTCTCGACGGAGACAAGCACGACATCGACATCATTTAGCTCGTCGTACAGGCGGCTAACTTTTGGCAAAACGATGCCGGAATGCGTGTTAGATTTGAGTTTCATTTTATGTGCCTTTCTGCCGTCTGATGGCGGCGATTGAATACAACCCTGCTATCATTGCGATTGACACGACGGGGGCGCTATCAGTCGCAGCAATCGCGTCAATCGCGGGGTTTCAAAAAGGTATGGGGTTAGTGACTAGAAGAGCAGTCAGGGCGTTTGCAGTGTTGGCAACTTCCCAACTGCTTTACCGCTCAACTAGCCAATCTGATGCACACAGAGCGGAGCTACACGCATCTTTGGGCACCTCATGAGCTGAAGGCGACGACAGGATTGGTGAAGTCGCCGACAGCTTGAGCTCTGCTCACCATGGCGTTGTCAGCCTCAGTTTCGGCCTGTATCGCTCGGCAACTGGATCTCTGCGCAGACCGCGCAACATCATCCGATCGCCGAGGTAATACTGGTAAAGATAAGACCACAGCTCGCAGTTGAGATCGGCTGGAAGGCGGTTATAGTCTGCAGAGGTCTCCTGTTTACCAGTCTTGGGATTCTTCGTCTGATAACCAGAGCGAATGCCAAACCAATTTTTGTAAGCATATGTAAGAGGCTCTGGCCATTCACCTGGATTAACCACCTTGGTTACGACAGGGCGGTATGCCAGTTCATGGGGGCCGAATGCTTCCTTCAGGCCAGCCAGTACAGCTTTTTTATCGCTGGACAAGATCACACCGTGTAAATGCGGCTTATACCCCAGATCCTCATTCTTGAATCTGTTGAACGATAAATCGACACCAGCAATTATAATCTCGCTCTTGAGCGGTGACCGTTCTATGCGCTTGGAGCACATGCCAATGAAAGCCAACATGTCAAAGGTGTGGAGTTGACCTCTTGGAATGTAATCATGCTCCGTGATGATGGTGAAGCTGACCCAGCCCTCTTCGTGAAATTCTTGCCGGTAGAACTCCCAGCATAGATTTTTCCGGAAAAGATATAGGCACTTATGACAACCATCACGGCAGCAGCGGTTCCCCGGTCTACACCGAGGAACCTTCTTGTTACAACGCTTTCGGAGAATGCGGCTGAGGACCTTATGGCGCTTGACCGCCTTCTTGAAATTTCCAAATTTATCAGGAAACTCAAAGGGGGAATTACTCATTCTGTATCCCCTTTTTCGGCTTGGTTGATCAGCGCATAGATGTCGCTCTCGCGCCATGCGCTGATGCGGGGACCCAGTTTTATTGGCTGAGGGATCTCTCCAGCCCTGATTCTCGCATAAAAAGTAGATCGGCTGATTGGCAACATGCCATTTGGGCCGACGATGGCAGAGAGACGCATGAGACGTTCTGCCTGTACTTTGTTAGTCTGTGTCATTTTTCAAAAACCTTCCGTTTTGTTGACATGAAGGAATTTGAACGAGGTGATACTCTTATTGCGGGATATCCCAAAATCTTATTAGATATCCCATCTACTTCCCACTAACTATCTGAAATATAACGATTTGCATCTCTCAAAATTTCTAAAACAACTTTCCTGTCCACTTGAAATTCTGTGCCTTCAAGCAAACCTACTATTTGAGAAGTAGCTGGTGAGTTGCCTTCCATTTTGTGATTGAATTTTTTGACAGCAATACCCAAGACCAGCTTGTAAATGCTTTTAAGACGGAGTTGTTCGATTTCGATGGAGCTGCCTGTTTTCCTATTGCTTTTAGAAGCTAATCGAATGGCATCTGGAACATCCAACGGGATCTTAGATGCCCATTCGGCAAAACTGGACGGTGTGATTGGCTCCTGCAATTCTTTAGCTTCAATGCTTCTGTTCATTATCTCGAGGCGTAGCTGGAGATCTTTCACAAACAGAAGATGCTTATAGCGGAGGGAAAGCCGTTCCTTGAGAGTGTCATCGTTGACAATCCTAGGGTCTTTGTTAAGTGAAAGAACTGCTGCCTCTTCCACTGTCCAAATCGGCATGATGCTCCAATAATCGAAGTCCGCATTCGCGCTAGCATTGTTGAAGAACTCTAACTCTTCATACTCTTGACTACGCCTTGAAATAACTGATTTATCTGGATTTTTCTGCTCATAATGATTATACAGATCTTGCAGTTCTTTATTATCTAGCCCTTGGATGTATCCATCATACTCATGTACTTCACGGAGCCACGCACGCAATAATTCACGATTGAGATGTATTTCATCTCTGCCTTCCGTGTTTTTTAAAATTGCAATTCGGCGACCCTCAGACAAGCTACTTAATGGTTCAATTTCATTCCAGAACTCTTCATAAACGGCATCAACAATCATATTATTGTCGAAAAGAGCTTCGTCAGCCCATTGCAGCCCATTTTTCCCCAGTAAGTCCAAAATGAAATCTTCTAGTTTCTTTCCAAACTCTGGATACTTTGAGCGAAGTATTTTAGAGATTTTGGCCTGCCACAAATGGATAGACATAAATCCCACCTTTCCCAAGTTTTAATTGCAAATAAAGAGCTCTATTTTGATGGCCCTGACAAGAATATTGCCCAATCATCCATCATGGCGCGTCGTCGTTCAAGTAGATCTGAACGGAGATAAGCTGCCTCAACCTTGTTCTTGATGGTATGTGCCAAGGCCATTTCCGCGATTTCATGAGGATATGCTGTAGTCTCTGCTGCTCAATCCCGGAAAGATGACCGGAAGCCATGGGCCGTATATGGGACTTCAATGCGCTTCAGCATTGTCAAAACATGATGGTAGCTTTGAACCTGTTCTCCTTCACATCTCAGGCCTCATTCCTCCAACGAATAATCTCCCTAGCCCACCAATCAGCCATTCGAACCCGTTCATCCCAATATTGACCACGATGGTAGGCCGCACGGACAGCGTTGTCACCAATATGCGCCAGTTCGGCTTCGATGGCATCAGGCGACCATAAGCCGCTTTCATTGAGAAGCGTGGATGCCGACGCTCTAAAGCCGTGAGAAGTGGCCTCGTGCTTTTCAAAACCCATCCTTCTTAGGGCCAAGTTCAATGTGTTCTCACTAAGCGGGCGCATATAGTTGCCCTGAGCAGGGAAGGCCAGTTCATACCTGCCCGTAATTTGGTAAAGCTCATTGAGGACCAACACTGCTTCATCTGGCAGTGGCTTGCGATGTTCACGGCGCATTTTGGCGCGTTCTGCTGGGATCGTCCAAACTTTCTTCTCAAAGTCAAACTCAATCCAAGTTGCTTGCCTCAGCTCACCTGGGCGAGGATAGAGAAAGACCATGAGTTTAAGAGCAGCCACCGTGGTTGGTGAGCCACCATACCTCCAGATTTCTTTCAATAGTTTTCCAAACTTCTCAGGCTCGAGAATTGCCGCCCTGTGTTCGGCTTTTGGCGTGATCAATGCTCCACGCAAACCGAATGTCGGATCGTTCTCAGCCCGGCCTGTCGCGATCGCATAACGGAACACTTGACCAATAAAGGCTCTGACCCGTCGAGCGGTTTCATAATTGCCCTTACCTTCAATGCGCTTAAGTGGCACCAAGACATCAAGTGATGAGATATCACCTATGACACGGTTTCCAAGATCTTTGGCTGCAAGTTCGAAGTACCACCGCTTTTTATTCATAGTGGCAACTGATTTGCCTTCTTTCTCATCCTTGGCCAGCAGCTCTTCAGCGATTGCTGAAAAGGTATTCTCCATTGCCAACTTGCTTTTGATTTTTTCTTGCCGCGCCACCTCAGAGGGATCTGTTCCCTCTGCAAGGAGTGCCTTTGCTTCTTCACGACGCTTACGAGCCTGAGCCAATGAAATCGCCGGATATGCACCAATATACAAAGTCTTGGATTTTCCGTGAAAACGGTATGCCATACGCCACAGTTTGGAGCCCGTCTTCGAAACCTGCAGATACAGCCCGCCTCCGTCAAAGTGTTTCGATTGTCCACCGGGCTTGAGTTTTTTGATCGTTGTATCTGTTAAAGGCATGGGTTTTTCTGGGTTTGGCTAGGGCGATATTGAAACGCTAGTAGAAAAAAGCACCCACGACAACCACAAAAACACCCACAGAAGCGCCCACAAAATTCTTGGCTTCAGCTGCACGCCCTCGTACTACACTGGACACTAAAGCCTGCCAATTCATTGAAAATATAGAGAATTTTAAGCAATAAAAAACCCCGCCGGACTTAACCGAACGGGGATTTTGGTGCCCAGGAGAGGACTCGAACCTCCACTTCCATACAGAAACTAGCACCTGAAGCTAGCGCGTCTACCAGTTCCGCCACCTGGGCAACTCAGGTGTGAGGCGGTTTTTAAGGAGGTATGATTGGAAAGTCAACGCAGCAATTTTAAAAATGTGCACAATTCACACGATAAAATTTCGTCAAACGGTGCAGTATGGGGAAAGTCTGCGATTCTGCGCTTCACATAGTGTTGTGTAAGGATTATGCACAAAGGATAAGATAGCCGATCTTTCCCTGATCTTTTATCATATGCGCCAGATCGCAAAAGGACCTCATCATCATGGCAGACCAATCTTCAAAGATCGTAACAGTATTTGGTGGCTCGGGCTTTTTGGGCCGTCATGTCGTGCGTGCTCTTGCCAAACGTGGCTATCGTGTGCGGATCGCCGTTCGGCGCCCTGAACTGGCTGGTTTTATGCAGCCACAAGGAGGCGTTGGCCAAATTTTTCCGGTTCAGGCCAATTTGCGCCATGACTGGTCTATTGAACGGGCCATTGAAGGGGCGGATGCTGTTGTCAATCTGGTTGGCATTCTGTTTGAAACATCCAAGCAAAGCTTTGATGCGATCCACAGCGATGGCGCGGCGGCGATTGCCAAGGCAACGAAAAAGGCTGGTTTGACCAATCTGGTGCAGATTTCTGCCATTGGGGCCAATCTGGACAGTGCATCTGGCTATGCCCGCTCCAAAGCGGCAGGCGAGCAGGCCGTTCTTGATGCAATACCAGAAGCGGTTATCATACGCCCATCCTTGCTGATTGGTCCCGATGATGATTTTTTCAATAAATTTGCCCAGATGAGCCGCTTCTCTCCTGCTCTGCCACTGATTGGGGGCGGGGAAACCAAATTTCAACCTGCTTTTGTCGGGGATGTGGCTGAAGTCATTGCCCGGGCCATTGATGGGGAGCTGGAAGCAGGTCAGATTTACGAGCTGGGCGGCCCGCAAGCAAAAAGCTTTAAAGAGCTGTTGCAAATCATGCTCAAGGAAACCCAGCGCAAACGGCTGCTGATCCCCATGCCCTTTGCTGCTGCAAAGGCTCTTGCATGGTGGGCGGAAATGTTGCCAACGCCGGCTCTGACCGGAGATCAGGTCATTTTGCTGAAAAGTGACAATGTGGTCAGCGAGGATGCAAAAACGGCAGGGCGCACCTTTGAAGGATTGGGCATCACCCCGCAAGCCGTGGAGGCGGTGGTTGGCTCTTATCTTTGGAGCTATAGACCCTCTGGACAATATGAGGCCAATCGCAGCCGTTAACGATGGCTTTCTTGCCGTCTTTATCGGATGACCAAGGCGGGCCAATGGCTCGCCTTTTTGCCTGTTGCCCGGTCGCTTTTGCTCAATGCGCCTTTTCTGGCATGGATGGCATGAAAGCCATGCGGAGTTTGAAGCTTTGCCAATTTTTCTTTTCCGCATCACTCCATGCGCTTTCTGCAATGGCTGAGAGGCGTGGGAAAACCATATGGTTAAACCGCTGACGCGATGTCAGATTTTCGCTCCAGATACAGCCCTGAATGCCCAACAATTGCTTTTCTGGCAAGCCATCCAGTTTTGGCTCAAATTGATAGGTCTGCTCTGCTGAGGATGTGCCTGCCCAGCTCAGGCCCGGTTCTTGCCAGTCGTGCGATTGCGCCATATCCAGATAATAGGCTTCGCCGGGGCATAGAATGACCTGATAGCCTTTTTGGGCCAGATCGATTGCATTTTGCGCTTTCATCCATGCCATGATCGGGCTTTTGGTTGGGCTTAATCCTTCCCGATTGGCCGCTTCTTCCCAGCCGATGACAATTTTGCCTTTTTTGTGCAGAAATGTTTCAACATGGCGCATGATGACCGCCTGCATAGAGGCACTATCGGGCTTGCCATCAGCATCCAAAAGGCCTTTGGCTTTGGCCCAGCTCATAGCAGCGCCAGAACCGCTCCATGCCTGATCGGCCACTTCATCGCCGCCAATATGCACCCATGGAGAGGGGAACAGATCGGCCACTTCTGCAAAGATGGTATCTAAAAAGCGCCATGTGGCGGCAAGGCCGGGATTGAGCGCATTATTGACATAGCCCTGAATGGAGGCACCGCCCGTCAATGCGCTTGGGTCAAGCAATTCGGGCAGGGCCATCAAGGCGGCATAGCAATGACCGGGAATATCAATTTCCGGCACGACAATGATATTCAGGCTTTTGGCATGAGAAATGATTTTCAAGATATCGTCATGACGGAAAAAACCGCCATGACGGCTTGGGCCAGAGCCATGTTGTGGCTTTAATGGCAGAGAATGCCCACGCCACGCGCCTATTTCGTTCAAGCGTGGATAGGCTTTGCTTTCCAGCCTCCAGCCTTCATCATCGGTTAAATGCAAATGCAGGCGATTGAAGCGGTTCCATGCCAAAATATCCAAAAAGTCGAGAATATCCTGAGTTTCATAAACCTGCCGAGATACATCCAAATGCATGCCGCGCCAGGAAAAACGCGGACTATCAATGATCATGCCGCTGGCGGGAAAGGAAAAATGATCGGACGCTAGCGCCGTCTGGCGCATTTGCGCCAATGCGATCAGCGCATATAGACAGGCTTCACCTTCATTGGTTGTGATCAAAATATGGTCATGACTAAAATCCAGCAAAAAACTGGTTTCTTCTTGATGATCCTCATCAGGCAAAAGCGACAGGTCTTCTGGCTGCTCGTCTTCTTCCTCTTGCTCATAATAGCCTAAATTGACTTCCAGCAATCGCTCGGAAGGCTGGTCGAAAAAGCATCTTTCCTCTGTTGGGAATAGTCTTTGTATCAAATCATTGATCTGCTTGCACAAACTGGCATCAGAGAGAAAAAAGCCTCTAGGTGCCTCTTTGTGCCATTCCTCAATGCGGGCCACTTCAGGCATTGGCAAAAGGCCGAGCATCGGACCATCTGGCAAAGGGGGATCTATCGGCGCCTCTTTTGTGGCCTCTTGCCGGGCTTGCTGTGTTGGTTGCAAAGGCTTGCACGCCACCTCTTCTATCTCACCATTTTCATGAATGAGATAGGCGCAACTCGGCCCATCTGTATAATGGTTGGGCTGATGACTGAGCGTTGGAATGGTCAGAGACCAGACAAGATTGCCTTTCTTATCACTTTCCTTATCTCCCTCCTTGGCTTGCAGATCTTCAAGAGGGGCAATTTCGTGATAATTGGCGGTACGGGCAACGAAATGAGCGTTGTCCAGTTCGGTTTGTGGTGGGATGCGGGTGATTGATGTGAAAGCCAATCGGCTCTTGGCAGAGAGATGCTCGGAGCCTTTGCCAATCAATGTCAATGTCAAGCCGCCCGTTTTGCTTTCATTTTCAAACCATTGACTTTGCAATGTCCATGTCATGTGCAGCCCCGCTCATTCCTGTTTATCTGGCTATATAAAAGGCGGAGCCAAGCCCCGCCTTTGTCTTTTTATCATTCTAGTCTCTGCTTTGCTTAATCAAGCGGTGGAATACGCAGCACCTGACCGGGGTAAATTTTGTCAGGATGGGTCAACATTGGCTTGTTGGCCTCAAAAATCGCTTCATATTTTGCGCCATTGCCATAATGTTCAGAAGAAATCGCCCAAAGGGTATCGCCTTTTTGAACTGTGTAGAAGGTTGCTTGCGGCTCTTCATTGGCCACTTCAATATTTTCTTCCACTTTGGCAATGCCCAGACTGTTGCCAAGGGCGAGAACGATTTTCTCGCGCAAAGAGCTGCTTTGCGTTGCGCCGGCCACTTTTACCGTATCGCCATCGACTTCGATTTCCAGATTGTCTGCTTCCAGACCGTGCTTTTCCACTTCGGCTTTCAGATCTTCCGCAGCCGGGCTTTCCTCTTCAGAGGTGATGCCAATTTTCTCGCCAACTGATTTAATGAAATCAAATACGCCCATTTTCAAACTCCCTCAACCACTCTAAAGCGGCTCTTATTTCTGCACCCAATATCAGGCAAAGCAGATTTAGCAGCAAAAGACAATACAGGAATGACTTTGCACTCCCTTTCCCCCGGTTCTGATGACTATTTTATAATGCCTATGCGAGGCCGACATTCTATTGAAGGGATCTGAAAAATGGCTGGGCATATTCGTCTCCCAGTCAGAGAATACTGGATTGGATCTTTATCAATTGATCCAATCCAGCAAAACTCTCAAAGGCTATTTGGCAAATTTGGGCATTTGGCTGATGAGCACTTGCGAATAGCTGTGTTGGGGGCGTTCAAACAGGGCTTCTGTTTCTGCCACTTCGACCAAATCACCATGACGCATGACGCCGATACGGTCGCACATTTGTCGGATGACGGGCAAATCATGGCTGATGAATAACAGCGTCAGTTTCAATTCTTCCTGCAAATCTTTCAGCAAATTGAGAATCTGGGCCTGAATGGAGACATCCAGCGCACTGGTTGGTTCGTCACAAATCAAAAAGCGTGGACGCGTTGCCAGAGCGCGGGCAATGGAAATGCGCTGCCTTTGGCCACCGGAAAATTCGTGCGGATATTTGCGGGCGGCTTCTTTGCCAAGGCCAACCAGTTCCAGAAGATCCATGACAATTTCCGTGCGTTCTTCTTTGCCGCTGGTCAGTTTGTTGACAATCATCGGCTCTGCAATGATTGAGCCGACCTTCATACGGCCATTGAGCGAAGAATAGGGGTCTTGGAAGACCATCTGGATATCCCTGCGCACCTGACTTTTTTGCTTGGCGCTGACATCTCCGGTCAGATCCATGCCAGCAAAGCGCATGGAGCCGCCATTGGCGGTATGAATACCGGTGATCACACGGGCAACCGTTGATTTGCCAGAGCCACTTTCCCCAACAAGGCCAAAGGTCTCCCCTGCCTTGACGTTAAAGCTGATATCCTTAATGGCATCGAGATATTTGCGATTGCGCTTGAAGAAGGCATCCTGAATCACAAAGCGTTTGTTCAGATTTTCAATCTCAAGCAAATTGCTGTGGCTGGTGTCAAAGGCATCCCCCTGCCCCAGCCAATGCCCTTGCAGATCGAAATTTTGCAAAGCATTGCCATCGCTCTCTTCAATTGCAACCTTTGGAAAGCGATTGATCTTTTTGTTGGATGGCGGCACCGCAGCAATCAGTGAGCGGGTATAGGGTTCTTTGGGATCATGCATGATTTGATCCGTATCGCCCATTTCAATCAGGCGACCGCGATACATAACGGCGACGCGGTCAGCCGTTTCTGCAATCACGCCCATATCATGGGTGACCAGAATAACACCCAGATTGCGATTGCGGCACAGATCCTTGATCAATTGCAGAATTTGCGCCTGAATGGTCACATCCAGAGCCGTAGTTGGCTCATCGGCTATGATCAATTCAGGCTCCACACACAGCGCCAGAGCAATGACCACGCGCTGGCGCATGCCCCCTGAAAATTGATGCGGATATTGTTTGATGCGAATATGCGGATCGGGAATGCCTACCTGATCCAGCAAATCAACCGCCCGCTTTTTCGCCTCCTCACGGGAGATATCGAGATGGGTCAGAATAGTTTCAACCAATTGATATTCAATGGTTTCAATCGGGTTGAGAGAGGTCATCGGGTCTTGGAAAATCATCGCCACCCGCTTGCCGCGAATAGAGCGATAATCGGATTTGGAGAGCTGATCAATCCGCTCTCCATGCAAAATGACCTCGCCTTGCACCATTTTTCCCGGCGGTTGCAACAATCCCATAATGGCGTTGCCAACCGTTGATTTGCCTGCACCCGATTCGCCAACAAGGCCCAGAATTTCGCCTTCTGCCACCGTTAGACTGACATCATCGACGGATGTGAAGACACCATGGCGGCCGGGAAATTCCACCCGCATATTTTTGATATCCAGAAGCGTCATATCAATCATCCAATTTGGGGTTGAGGGCATCGCGGAGCCAATCCCCCAAGAGGTTTACAGACAGGGCGAGCAGAAGCAGGGTGACTGACGGGAAAAACAGGATCCACCATTCCCCGGAAAACAGAAAACCTTGGCCAATGCGGATCAGGGTTCCCAAAGATGGCTCGGTTGGTGGCGCACCAACCCCAAGGAAGCTCAAAGTTGCCTCGGCAATGATGGCCAGCGCCAGTGAGATGGTGGCAATCACCAACACGGGCGAGAGAACATTGGGCAAAATATGCAAGAAGATCACCGCAACGGGACCGCGCCCGACCAAAGTAGCCGCTTCAACATATTCCTTTTTCTTCTCAACCAGAGCCGCACCGCGCACAACGCGGGCAAATTGCACCCAGTCTGACAGGCCAATAGAGACAATCAGCACCCAAATGGCCATTTGATCGCGCAGATGAACGGGGGTGAAGCCTTTGGCAATGCCGAAAATCAGCATGGCAACCAGAATGGAAGGGAAGGTCAGCTGAATATCGGCAATGCGCATGATGAAAGCATCGGTACGCCCGCCCACATAAGCAGAGATCAGGCCAAGCACAACGCCAATGATCATGGCAAACAAGACAGCGGCAAAGCCAACAAACAGCGAAATGCGCATGCCATAAAGGATGGTTGAGAGGACATCGCGGCCCTGATCATCACTGCCGAACCAAAAAACGTCTTGCGTGAACTGGTTTGGTTCCATGGGGCTGGAAAATCCGTTCATCAGATTGAGCGATGCCGGATCAAATGGATTATATGGGGCAATGAGGGGCGCAAAGATTGAAGCCAGAATGAGCGACAGGGCAACAGCGGCTGAGGCCATTGCAACAGGGCTTTGTCGGAAAGACCAGTATAAATCGCTTTCCATGGCACGTTTTAGCATATCCATGACTTAACCCTCTTTGCCATCGCGCAAGCGCGGATCAATTGCCAGATAGAGCATATCGACAATGAAATTGATGCCCACAAACATCACCGAAATCAGCATCAAATAGCTGGCCATAACCGGGATATCGACAAATTGAACTGAGTCGATGAAGAGCAGGCCAACACCGGGCCACTGGAACACAGTTTCTGTGATAATGGAAAAGGCAATGATAGAGCCGATTTGAAGACCGGCCACCGTGATGACCGGAATGAGGGTGTTTTTGACGGCATGGCGGAAATTGATTGTTTTTTCGGTCAATCCGCGGGCGCGGGCAAAGCGGATATAATCCTGACGCAGAATTTCGGACATTTCCGAGCGCACCAAACGCATGATCAGGGTCATTTGATAAAGACCCAGCGTGATGGCTGGCAAAATCAGGGATTTTATCCCAGCCCACGACGTCAGTCCTGTTGTCCACCAGCCAAAATCAACAACATCCCCTCGGCCAAAGCTGGGAAGCCATCCCAATTCCACGGCAAAGATATAAATCAGCAAAATACCGATCAAAAAGGTTGGCAGAGACACGCCAATCAATGATGTGGTCAGGATGGTGGTGGTCACAAAGCCCTTGCGATTGATGGCGGTATAAATGCCCAACAAAATGCCCATAACCATGGCAAAGACGGCTGAGACGGTTGCCAACTCCAATGTTGCTGGCAGGCGTTCCAGAATGATATCAAGAGCTGGTCGTCCTTGCCGGAAACTGACCCCCATATCACCCTGAATGGCTCCGGTGAGAAAATCCCAATATTGCACGATGAAGGGATCATTCAGCCCCAAAAGCTCGCGCAAGCGTTCAACATCTGCATCTGTGCGTTCCTGTCCCAGCATATTGTCGATTGGATCTCCGACAAAGCGAAACATGCCGAAAGCCACGAGGCCAACAGCCAACAGAACGACCACAGATTGCATGGCCCGTTTGATAATATAAGAAATCATGCAGCTTCTCTGCCCTATGCCTGCATATCCTGATATCCATGATCAATGCCTGCTCTTGACGGGCGATCTGATGCATGGATACAGACAGATTATGCGGCGGTGCCAAGCACCGCCGCATTCGTCTTATTTCAGTTTGAAATATTTGAACTTGGCCTGATCTTCTGGATCAACCACAGTGTCAATTTTTTCTGCCATACCCCAGTTCAAGACCTGATGGTGGATTGGCAAATACAGCACTTCGTCCTGAACCGTCTTCCAGATTTCAGCAATGGTTGCATTGCGCTTGTCCAGATCGGTTTCTGACGCCAGAGAGACGATTTTGGCGTCAATGTCGGCATTGGAAAAACGAGAGGCATTCCAGCTGCCGCGCTTGTCGCCTTTGGTATGGACAAGGAAGTTGAAGATATATTCAGAATCATAGGTCGGCACGCCCCAACCCAGCATATAGAAATCTGTTGTCAGATTGGTAATTTGCGGGAAATGCTGGGCTTTTGGTTTGGCGTCCAGATTAACTGTGATGCCAATTTGCGCAAACATACCAACCACGGCCTGACAGATGGCTTCGTCATTGATATAGCGATCATTGGGGCAATGCAGTGTGGCAGAGAAGCCGTCTCCGTAGCCTGCTTCCGCCATCATTGCCTTGGCAGCAGTGATATCAGCGGCTGGCACCATGTCCAGCTCTTTGGTCCAGCCATTTACAAACGGAGGCATGGCCACCCCTGCCGGAATGGACTGACCGCGCATCACCACTTTCATGATGGCATCGCGATTGATGGCCATGCGCATGGCTTTGCGCACACGCACATCGGCAAATGGGTTTTTGCCCTCAACATTATCGGTGCTCAGATCCGCATCGCCCTGATTGAGGCCAAGGAAGATGACGCGGTTTTGCGGGGCCTTGATCACTTTCAGCTTTGGATCGGAATCCACACGGCTCAAATCCTGCACCGGAACATCCTGAACAAAATCAACTTCACCGGACAACAAAGCGGCAACGCGGGTGGCGGCATTTTTAATCGGCGTATAATTGATCTTGGTGATATGCAGCGGGAACTCGCCTTTGCCCCAATAGTTATCAAAGGCCTTTAGCTCTGTTTTGCTGTCGGGAGCGCGAGAGACCAGCACATAAGGGCCGGTGCCATTGGCATGGCGTGAGGCGAAGGTTTCTTCCCCGCCTTCAAAATCCTGCACTTTGACCGTTTTATTGGCCTCAGCCCAGCCTTTGTCGAGAATGAACAGGTTGGTCAAATTGGATGGCATGATCGGATTTGGACCTTTGGTCTCAATCTCAAAGCCATATTTGCCATTGGCCCGCACAGCCTCGATGGACGAGAGCAGCTCTTTCATATCGCTGTCTGGTGTCATGGCCCGTTCAAAGGAAAAGACAACATCTTCGGAATCAAAATCCGCGCCATCATGGAATTTGACGCCTTCACGCAATTTGAAGGACCAGACATTGGGATTGTCCTTACTTGGACCCCATTCTGTTGCCAGAGCTGGCACGATTTTGCCTGTCATGTCGCGGATAAGCAGGGGTTCATAAATCTGATGAGCCAGAGTATGGGTTGGCCCTTCATTCTGTGCGTGGGGGTCCATTGTCAAACTATCGCCAGCGCGCGCCCAATTGACGGTTTCAGCGGCGGCAAAACTGGTGGATGCCAGCAAAATAGCCATAGTGGACATAGAAATTTTTTTAAGCAACATCTTATCCCTCTCTTTTCAATCCCTGTGATTTTGACCAAGAATTTTTGTTTTATCCTATCGTATAGAGCTTATCAGGAAAGCCCGCTCACGATATGTCTGTTTTTGTTCAGACACAATGCGCGAAGCCGTAAGATGCGCATTGTGCCATTTTATATACATATTTGTTTGTTTTGTGCTTATTTCACATTGACCCAACGCAGGATGAAAAAGTTATCCGGGCGCTGTGTGAGTGCAATATTGTCTCTTGTCCCCCAAACCAGAGGCTGAACATAAAGCGGCACATAAGCCTGTTCTGACTGATAGATGGAAACGATTTCATCAATCATGCCCTGACGCTTGCTATCGTCAATCTCTGACTGGACCATAGGCAACAAATCATCAACACGGGCATTGGAAAAGCCGCCAAAATTCCATGATCCGAGCTTTTTCTCCTTGTTTGGTGTGCTGACAAGGAAGCGGACCGGATGCTCATGATCAAAGGTGCCCGGAGACCAGCCGAGCATATACATATCGAAATTATCTGCCCGCAGCTCTGGCCAGTAAGTCTGGACCGGCATGGCATCAAGCTCTGCCTTGATCCCCACTTGCGCCAGCATGGCGGTGACGGCCTGACAAACAGCCTCATCATTGAGATAGCGATTGTTGGGGCATTTCAGGCCAAAGGAAAAACCATCGCCATAGCCAGCATCAGCGAGTAGTTTTTTGGCACCTTCTGGATCATAGGCTGTGGGCGCCATATTGGCTTTTGAATAGCCACGCATGGCCGGGCTGACCAACTGGCTGGCCGCTTCTGCCGAACCGCGCATGATGGTCTGGCGGATGGCATCGACATTAATGGCTTTTGCCACAGCTTGACGGACCCGGATATCCTGAAATGGATTGGCCTTGTTTGCATCACTGGTGAATTTGATTTTTTCGTGATCATGACCAAAGCCCAGCATGATGACACGGGCCTCAATACCACGGATCACCTTGGTGCCATTTTGGCTGTCAACGCGGGCTGCATCCTGAATGGGGACAGGATTGATCATGTCTACTTCGCCGGACAAAAGCGCCGCAACGGCTGTTGCCGGATTGTCGATTGGGGTGAATTTGGCGTCCGAAATATTATGCTCTGCCTTGTCCCACCAGCCCTTGAAGGGCTTTAGGCTTGTAGAGAGGCCGGGCTGGCGGTCGGTTACCATGAAAGCGCCGGTGCCATTGGTGTTGAGCGTGGCAAAATTGCTGTTTTTCTTGTCTGGACGCAAGGCATTGTTGGCTTTGGCCCAATCAGAATCCATGATCATCCAATTGGCAATTGAATCGGGGAAAATCGGATTTGGCGCTTTGGTCATGATATCGATGGTAAAGTCATCGACAATCTTGACCTCGGAGACCGGCGCAAACCAGCTGCGTGTATCAGATTCTTCCGCCGAGGCGCGCTCATAACTGAACAGAACGTCTTTTGCGTCAAAATCGCTGCCATCGTGGAATTTGACGCCTTTTCTGAGTGTAAAGCGCCAGCCTTTTCCCTCGCCGATTGCCTCCCAAGATGTGGCAAGAGCTGGCTCGATTGCCATATCCTTGCCACGACGCACAAGGCCTTCATAGACATTGTTCAAAAACCCCAGAACGGGGGCGGAATTTACCGCATGAGGATCCATGGTTTGCGGATCTGTCTTTCCAGCCCAGCGGAATGTTTCTGCCTGTGCTGCTCCTGAGAGTAAAATGGCTGACAGTGCGATTAGTAGCGATCGTTTCATAGAAGCTCACCCATCATCGTTGGAAAGTTTTTGTTAATATTTTTGCCAAGCGTATGACAGCTGGCCAGCGAATGCCAGTCAAACATCGACGAAAGTCGAGTTTTAGGGTTAAAATAATCAGAGAAAATAATTTTTATATAGATATATCAATATTTTAAATTTTAGACCGATAAGATTATTAAATGTGACTTACTTTCACCTTTTGCCTCTCATCCTGTCAATCAAGCCTATGAAAAGGGCCTGTGACAGGCTTTGACAGCTCAGATTTTGTCCCGTTTTGGGGCCTACTTGTGTCGAAATCTTTCTTATCCTCTATGCCTATCCGTATAAAACGATATTGACTTTAAAAGCGGCCTTGATCATATTTCGCCAAGATTATGGTTCCGTGACGGATAACGGACGAAAGAGGGAACATGGTTAGGACGACCCAAAAGGGGCCGAAGCCATGGCTGCCCCCGCAACTGTAGGCGGTGAATTTGCACTCGATATGCCACTGACCGGGTTTTTCAAGCTGGTTGGGAAGGTGAGTGACAGGTTTTGACCCGCAAGCCAGGATACCTGCCATAATTGGTCACCCGACCTTTGACACGGGGTGTGTTAAGGTGCGGTTTCCCGTTAGGTGACATCAAGAAATATAATGCTCGGCATGATTGAGGGCCTATGCATGATGCTTTGCTTTGTCATGTCGCTGGCCAGATCTCTATGCCTATGAGCTGTTTGTAAGTTTATGTCTGGATCAGACCTTTGCGCGATCCGACGAGCGGGAGAGGTATGCCGACATGCATACAAAAATCGGTTTTTTATCCCTTTTGAGCGCCAGTCTTCTGGCCAGTGTTGCTGTTCGGGCCGAGGATCATAAGAACGACAGGATGCTGGACCCTATTGTTATCAGTGCAGGGCGTCTTCCGGTTGAAGCGGCAAAAGTTGGTCGCTCTCATAGTATTTTGTCGGGTAAGACGCTGGAGAAGCATCAAACCCGCTATGTCGCCGATGCACTGCGCGAAGTGCCCGGACTGTCTGTCTCTCGAACAGGCTCTTTTGGTGGTTTGACGCAAATTCGTATGCGCGGCTCTGAGGGCAATCACGTTCTGGTGCTGATTGATGGCATTGAGGTTTCCGAGACATCGCAAGGGGAATATGATTTTGGCTCTTTGCAAGTGGCTGATATTGAGCGCATTGAAGTTTTGCGCGGCCCACAAAGTGCGCTTTACGGCTCCAACGCTATGGCCGGTGTGATCCATATCATCACCAAAGATGGCCGCCGTCAGGGACGCGAGGTCACTGCCCGCACGGAATATGGCAGTGACAATACAATGCTGGCCAGCCTTGCCGCACGGGGCGGTGGCGAGAGTTTTGATCTGGCCGTATCTGGGTCTTTTCGCAAAACGGATGGGTTTAACATTTCCGATTTTGGCAGTGAAAAAGACGGCGACCGCAATATCACGCTGAATGGCAAATTCAATTGGGATTTGAGCGATCAGGTGGCCTTTCATGCCAGTATGCGCCATGTGGATCGCAATTCGGACACTGACAATCAGGATTTCCGCTTTCCTACCCAGTCAACCCAAGGTCTGGTGATTGATACAGCGTCTTACACAAAGACCAAGGAATTTTATCTTGGCACTGGCCTTGATTTTGCCTTGTTCGATGATCAGCTGCTTCAAAAAACCCGGTTTGAATATAGCGATGTGAAACGTGTGGGCATGGGCTCGTCCAAATATGGCAATAGCGGGGAGCGCTTTCATGCCAGCCATCAGGCAAGCTTGTCTTTTGATAGTCCGTCTTTTGCCAATGCCAAGCATCGTGTCACAGCCGCCTTTGAATGGGAGCATGAGACCTATACCAATGATTTTCCGTTTGCCTCATCGCAAATTCCGACTCAGACGCGGGATTTGTTCGGATATGTTGCAGAATATCGCGGGGAATTTTGGGACTCGCTATTTATCGGCGGGGCTTTGCGCTTTGATCAGAATGACAAATTTGAAGATGCTGTCACCTATAATGCCGATATTGCCTATTTGATTGATCGCACCAATACGCGCTTTCATGCATCGATTGGCAGCGGTGTCACCAACCCCACTTTCTCCGAACAGTTTGGCTATACCCCTGATCGCTTCATTGGCAATCCTAATCTTAAGCCGGAAGAGAATTTTGGTTGGGATATCGGCATTGAACAAAGCTTCTTTGATGAGCGCGCCAAAATTGATGTGACTTATTTCAATGAGCGTTTGAAAAATGAAATTTTCACCCGCTATACCCCAACATTTCTGTCCAGTCCGCAAAATATGGATGGCACCAGCAAACGTCAGGGCATTGAGATTGCGGCCAATGCGCAAGTGAGCGATGCTTTGAGCGTCCGAGGCTCTTATACTTATCTGTTGTCTGAAGAAGCCACTGGCTTGAAAGAGGTGCGTCGCCCCAAACATTCTGCCTCTATGGGCGTGAATTGGGCCTTTTTGGATGGAAAGGCCAATCTGTTTGCTGATGCAATTTACCGTGGTTCGGTGGAAGATAATGAATTTGTCAATGCCACACCGCGCAGACGCGCAACCTTGGATGATTATGTCTTGATCAATGCTGGCGGCGATTATCAGCTTACCGACACAGTCAAAGCCTTTGCGCGTGTCGAAAATCTGCTCGATACCCAATATGAGGAAGTCTTTGGATTTAACACACAAGGCCGCAGCTTCTTTGCCGGTTTTGAAGCGAAATTCTAAAGCTTTCTTCTCACACTTTTCTTTTCGGCTCTTTATGGAGCCGGAAAGGGCTAGGCTCAGGATCAATTGATTTCAGCGCTGTCTGCGGGGACATTTTTGGCGCCCTGAGCCTAGCATCCCAAACCATCGAGCCACTGCATCGCTTCAAATCATGGTCTCATCTTGTTTGGAAAGTTTTCTCGTGACGTGCCGCCTGCTTTCAAAATTGCTGCTTTTTTGAGTGTGATTGTCTGTGCAATCCATCCTCTGCCCAGCGCACAGGCCGCCGCTCCCGCACGTGTGGTCTCGATGAATTTATGCACGGATCAATTGGCTATGCTGCTTACAGGCAAGGAGCAATTGATCTCGGTTTCCTATTTGGCCGCCCGTGAAAGCTCTTCCCTTATGGCGGACCAAGCCAAAGGCATTGGCACCAATCATGGTTTGGCTGAAGAAATTTTCCGCCTCAAACCCGATTTGGTTCTGGCTGGAACCTTCACCACCCGTGCGACCGTCAATTTGCTTAAAAAACTGGATATTCGTGTTGAAGAATTTCCCCCTGCCTATTCCATGGAAGATATAAAAATCAATTTGCTTCGGATGGGCGAGCTTTTGGGACAACAGGGGCGTGCTTTCGAGCTGCAAACACAGTTTGAGCGTGATTTATCGCTCATCAAAGCCGAGCAAACTGCGCGTCAAAAAGTGATCGGCTCTTATGGGGCCAACAGCTACACATCGGGCTTTGGCACATTAGAGAATGACATTGTCAAAGCCGCGGGTCTTACACATATGGGCGAGGCATTGGGCGTCAAAGGCACAATCAAACTGCCGCTGGAAAGCCTGTTACGCGCGCAGCCTGATTATATCATGTCCTGGCAGCAATGGTCCGAACGACCGGGGCGTTCAACCGAGATTTTGCATCATCCGGTCCTTGAGCGCTCTTTTGGGAAAGAGCGCCGGCTTTATGCTGACAGTCGCTATTGGATCTGCGGCCTTCCTTTGGTGATTGAAGCAATCCGGCATCTTCAGCACCAAACCCAAGGACAAGCGCATGACTGATCGTGGATCCTATCGCTATATGGCCCTGATATGCGGGCTTGGGCTTTTGACAGTCTTGCTATTTTGCCTATCGCTGGCCATGGGCCAACAATGGATCTCGCCTCTTGTCTTTTTCCAAGAGGTGCAGGATGTGGGCCAATCAAGCCAAATGGTGGATCGCATTATCTTGTATGACATTCGCCTGCCGCGCGCTTTGCTGGGCCTGTTGATCGGGATGATTTTGGGATTGTCCGGGGCCGTGCTGCAAGGTCTTTTGCGCAACCCGTTGGCAGAGCCGGGCTTGCTTGGCATTTCGGCCTCAGCCTCTTTGGGGGCTGTTCTTGCCATTCATTTGGGCTGGACGAGTTTGTTTGCCTATGCCTTGCCTGTCTCTGCGCTGCTATGCGCTCTGATTGCCGTCTTTGTGCTTTTCCTTTTGGTTGGACGTGCGGCGGATATTCTCACCATCATTTTGGCAGGGGTGGCCCTGACCTCTCTTGCCGGGGCCATGACATCGCTGACTTTGAATCTATCCTCCAATCCCTTTGCGGCTTTGGAAATTGTTTTCTGGATGCTTGGCTCTTTGGCTGATCGCAGTCTTTTGCATGTCAGTTTGGCAGCGCCTTTTATCTTAATCGGCATGGTGCTTTTGTTCAGTACCGCCAGAGCGTTGGATGCCTTGAGCCTTGGGGAGGATGTGGCCCAAACCTTGGGCATTCGCCTTGGCCGAACGAAAAGCCTTGCAATTTTTGGCACAGCCATTGGCGTTGGGGCGGCAACGGCGGTCAGTGGTGCCATTGGCTTTGTTGGCTTGATCATTCCTCATCTATTACGTCCTCTGGTTGGCAATAAACCGAGCCGCTTGTTGTTTGCCAGTGCCTTGGGAGGGGCAAGTTTCCTGCTTGCTGCGGATTGCTTTGTGCGCTTTGCCATGCCCTTGCGCGATCTGAAATTGGGCGTGGTTACCGCTTTGATCGGGGCGCCATTTTTCTTCTGGTTGCTTTTATCCTTGCGAGGCAAATCCCGATGACACAGCTTTCCTGCCATGGGCTTTCTTTTCATCGGGGTCGATCCAAGGTTTTGGATCAAGTGAGTTTTGTCTCTGACAAGCCGGAATTGATTGGCATCATTGGTCCCAATGGGGCGGGCAAAACAACCTTGATGCGCTGTCTTGCCGGTCTTTTATCGCCGACATCTGGTGCAATTGCGCTCAATGGGCAAGCGCTTGATCGGCAATCCATCCCAACCAAGGCCAAAGCCATTGCATTTTTGCCCCAAGAACGGAGCGTGCATTGGTCCTTGCAATGCCAGGATATCGTTATGTTGGGTCGCATGCCCCATCGCAGTGCCTTTGCGCGGCCTTCAGAAAAGGACCGCAAGATTGTGGCTGATGCCATGCAACAGATGGATGTCGGCACTTTTGCCAATCGTGATTTTCTTTGCCTGTCCGGTGGCGAACAAGCGCGGGTTCTGATTGCAAGAATGCTGGCGCAAGAGCCGGATTTGATGATTGCGGATGAGCCTGTCAATGGTCTGGATCCGGCACATCAAATCAGCCTGATGCAGATTTTGCGCGCCATCGTCGCCAAAGGCACCCGTGTTTTGGTCTCTCTGCATGATCTCTCTCTTGCCAGTCGTTGGTGCGATCGGTTGCTTCTTGTCCATCAAGGACACTTGGTGGCCGATAATTCTCCCGATGTGGTTTTGTCCGATGACAATATGGCATCGGTTTTTGGCATTGGTATGGGACATCTTGCCTGTCAGAATCGTCTGATTTCCATCCCCACTCATCTGGTTGCTTCCTCCTCCTCTCATGGCTCCTTAACTGAAGGTCAAACGCATGACAGATAATGGCTTTTCCTTACTGCACAAACAGCTGATCTCTTATTTAAGCGATATCCATACCGGTTGGAGCATTGGGTCTTTTGGAGCCATTGCCGAATTTCATCAACGCCCCAGTGATCAGCTGCTTCTCGACCATCCCGAAAAGCTTGTGCGGATCAGTGAAAAGGGCGGCATTGCGCTGAATGTAGACCGGCTGTGCCATATTCAGGCTTTGGCCTATGAAACCTTAAGCCCACGGCCCAATCGCTGGACCCATGGCCTTGTGCTATGTATGGAAAAAATGCGCGGCCATGCCTCTGGCCGCAAAAGCCTTACCGAATTGGGAGAGGATAGAGATGCGCCAAGGGCGTGTGATCGTGCCTCTCTTTTGTTTGATATGGGGCTGGATCTGGCCAATGTCGATTTTTGCATCCGCACGCAAGATCCAGACCTGACCGCGCTTTTGCGCGCGCAAGAAGGGCGGTCTTTGTTTGAAGCAGGCAACCCTGCCATGATGGCGATTTTAAAGCATCACCCTCACCGGGTTGCCATCTCGCGGATTGGGCGTGTGGAAGTCTATCAAAAAATTGGTGGCCCGGAGACAGGGGGTGTCTCCCCTGACGGTCCGCACACGCATGTCTTGCCAAAATTGCTGCGAACAGGGCGCACCCATTCTGCCAATATTCCGGTGCCGGATGATTTGATCCCAGTGGCCAGCATTCACCCGGCCAGTGCCATTTATGATGAATTGGCCAGAGATATCGATTTCAATCAAAGCCGTTTTGAGCATTTTCAAAAAATGCTCGCCCTCTATGGCACCAACGACTATGTGATGGAAAAATTAAAGCTGTTTGATGCAGCCCATATGACCAGTGACCCGGCGGCTTTTGAACCAACGCAAACCAGACTTGGGCGTGTGGCGGTAAAAGTTGCGCTGCGACAGCTGGATCATTTGGCACAAAAAGGCGATGACAATCTATCCAGGCGATGGATTGATGACATGCGTCTGCGGTTTGACAAATCTGCCAGCCAAGACCAAATGGATGATGAATTGCTTGGCCATAAGGGATGAGGGTAAGTTCCCCCCCCTCTCTCAGGGAGTGGGCTTAGATTTGTCTTTTGTGCAGTCCAGTTAAAGCGCCATGCCTGCTGCATAGCCAGAGGACCATGCCCATTGGAAATTATAGCCGCCCAGATGCCCCGTGACATCCACCACTTCACCAATGAAATACAGGCCCGGCACCTGATTGCTTTCCATGGTTTTTGACGACAAATCCTTGGTGTCGACCCCACCAATGGTCACCTCTGCGGTTCGATAACCTTCTGTTCCCATGGGGATGATCTGCCAGCGATGGATCTTGTCTTCAATCTTGCGCAAGATTTTGTCGCTTTGCACCGCCATATGGCCCGATAGACCATCGCGAGTCGCAATGGCTTTGGCCAGTTTTTTTGGAATGCTATAGCCAAGCGCATTGCTGATATCCTGTTTTGGATGCTCTTGGCGCGCCTGTTTCAACTCTTCAAAGATTTTGCGATCCGGGGCCAGATCAATGGTGACAGGGATGCCTTCCTGCCAATAGGAAGAAATTTGCAAAATAGAGGGACCAGACAGGCCTCTATGGGTGAAGAGCAGCCCTTCGCGAAAGGCTGTTTTGCCAATTTTGACAATGGCATCGACGGCCAGACCCGACAGGGGGACCGACCAGAGCTTTTGCTGCTCGGAAAATGTGAACGGCACCAGAGCTGCGCGTGTCGGCAGCACATTGAGCCCAAATTGTTTGGCCAAATCATAACCAAAAGCTGTTGCCCCCATTTTGGGGATTGATTTGCCGCCGGTTGCGACAACCACCGCCCGCGTCCATTCCACACCAGAGCTGGACGCCACCGAAAATAGCTCCCCTTCCCGGCTCACCTGTTTGATTTGGCAATGCAGGCGTAATTCACCGCCATGCAGGCGCAATTCGCTGAGCAACATATCAATGATCTGTTGGGCGCTGTCATTGCAAAAGAGTTGGCCCAAGGTCTTTTCGTGATATTGGATATGATGGCTCTCTACCCATTTTATAAAATCATGCTGGGTATAGCGCTTGAGGGCGGAAATACAAAAACGGGGATTGGATGACAGGTAATTTTTTGGCTTGATATCGAGATTGGTGAAATTGCATCGTCCGCCACCGGAAATGCGGATTTTCTCAGCCGCTTTCTTGGCATGATCCAGCACCAAGACCTTTTTGCCGCGCTTTGCCGCCGTGATGGCCGCCATCAGGCCAGCTGCCCCGCCCCCTAAAATGATAGCATCCCAGATTTTACCGGCTGGATTGGGATTGGACATGATGGCTCTCTTTTCTTGCTGGGCGCATAAGATGGTCAATAGATGGCTCAAAAGCCGTATTTAGCGGGTTTAGCTGTTTTTTGGCAAAAAATGCAAAATTTTTTGAATTTTTTTTCTTACCCTAAAATCCTTTCTTTCCAGATCTGCAATCTCAATGGCTCTCAGAGTCTAGAAAAGCATTTCCTCTGGCTTGCCCTTTGCAGAAAAGTGACGTCCATAGCCTTGTTTCCTAACGGCTTTCGGCCCCTTGCACTCTCTCGACAATGAAATATTTTTCGATATAACCGCATTTAACAGGGAGTGTTTTAGCAAAACATTCCACAAATATTCGAATTTGACCAGATTTAGGCGCCTATCCCATTTTATGCATTTGGACCCTGGGATAGCGCAGCTAAAGAGAGGCCAGGAGACAATCATGGCGCTTGCCCGACAGTCCCATTTGGCGCAGCTGGAAGCTGAGGCCATTCATATTTTCAGAGAAGTTGCTGCCAGTTTTAAAAAGCCGGTCATGCTTTATTCCGTGGGTAAAGACAGTTCGGTCATGCTGCATTTGGCCCGCAAGGCGTTTTATCCCTCTCGCATTCCCTTTCCTCTGCTGCATGTCAATACCGGCTGGAAATTTCGCGAGATGATCGAATTTCGCGATCAAATGGCAAAAGAGTATGAGTTTGATCTGATCAGCCATACCAACCCGGATGGCTTGCGGGATAATGTGAACCCCTTTGATCACGGCTCTTCGCTCTATACCCAGATTATGAAGACAGATGCCCTGAAACAGGCGCTGAATGCCGGTGGCTATGATGCCGCTTTTGGTGGCGCGCGCCGGGACGAGGAAAAGAGCCGCGCCAAGGAACGGATTTTTTCTTTCCGTTCTGACAATCATGGCTGGGATCCCAAAAATCAGCGCCCTGAACTTTGGTCTCTTTATAACACCCGCATTCGGCAAGGTGAGAGCATTCGCGTCTTTCCTCTGTCCAACTGGACCGAGCTGGATATCTGGCAATATATCCTATCGGAAAATATTCCCATTGTGCCGCTTTATATGGCGGCCAAGCGCCCTGTTGTGGAGCGTGATGGCGCTTTGATTATGGTCGATGATCAGCGTTTGCCTTTGCAGCCCGGTGAAGTGCCACAGGAAAAACTAATCCGCTTCCGCACCCTTGGCTGTTATCCGCTGACGGGAGCCGTTGAATCGGGTGCCAACAGTCTGGAAGAGATTGTTGAGGAAATGCTGGTGGCCAAAAGCTCCGAGCGCTCCGGGCGCATGATTGACCATGATGATTCTGCCTCTATGGAAAAGAAAAAACGCGAGGGCTATTTCTGATGTCTCAAGCTGTTTCCCTATCCAGTGCCGCCGACGTTGCAACGCCTAGCTCTGCCCCGGCCACTGCCCTTTCCTCTTATCTCGCTGCCCAGCAGGAGAAGAGCTTTTTGCGCTTCATTACCTGTGGCAGTGTTGATGATGGCAAATCCACGCTGATTGGTCGTCTGCTTTATGATACCAAGCTGATTTTTGAAGATCAGCTCTCCGCTTTGGAGCGCGATTCAAAGCGGCATGGCACTGTGGGCGAAGAGATTGATTTTGCCCTTCTTCTGGATGGTTTGCAGGCCGAACGCGAGCAAGGCATTACCATTGACGTGGCTTATCGTTTCTTTGCCACCGACAAACGCAAATTCATTGTAGCGGACACCCCCGGACATGAACAATATACCCGAAATATGGCGACTGGTGCGTCAAACTGTGATCTGGCTGTCATTCTGGTCGATGCTCGCCATGGCATTGTAACCCAGACCCGCCGCCACAGCTTTATCAATAGCCTTTTGGGTGTGCGCCATGTGGTGCTGGCCATTAACAAGATTGATCTGGTGGACCATGACCAGAGCGTCTTTGACAAAATCGTTGCTGACTATGAGCAATTTGCTTCCGGCTTTGATTTTGATTCCATCACCGCCATTCCGCTCTCTGCCCGCTTTGGTGACAATGTGGTGGAGCGTGGCCCCAATCTGGACTGGTATGATGGCCCTACCCTTTTGGGACATTTGGAAACGGTTGAGATTGCCAAGGATGAAAGTGCGCGTCCGTTGCGCTTTCCCGTGCAATGGGTGAACCGCCCAAATCTTGATTTCAGGGGCTTTTCCGGTACGGTTTCCTCTGGCCGTGTGAGTGTGGGCGATGAGATTGTCGTCGCCAAATCAGGCAAAAGCTCGCGCATCAAGGAAATTGTCACCTTTGATGGCACCCAAGAGGATGCGCAAGCCGGTGAAGCTGTCACCCTGACGCTGGAAGACGAGATTGATATCAGTCGGGGAGATTTGCTCACCCAACCAGATCATCGTCCCCATATCAGCGATCAGATTGCCGCGCATATCATCTGGATGGATGATGCGCCTTTGTTGGCTGGGCGCTCTTATGTGCTGAAAATTGGCGCACAAGAGGTCAATGCCTCGGTCACCGCCATCAAGCATAAGGTTGAGATTAACAGCTTTGCCCATGAAGCGGCGACCAAATTAAACCTCAATGAAGTTGGCTTTTGTAACCTTTCCACCTCGCATCCAATTGTCTTTGATAAATATGAAGAGGACCGGCAAACCGGCTCTTTCATTCTGATTGACCGCTTTAGCAACCAAACGGTTGCCGCTGGCCTTGTCTGGTTTGGTCTTGGCCGGGCGGATAATCTGGTTTGGCATGATCTGGATGTTGATAAAAAGGCCCGCTCGGATCAAAAGCACCAGAAAGCCAAAGTGCTTTGGTTTACGGGTCTGTCCGGCTCTGGCAAATCCACCATTGCCAATCTGGTTGAAAAGAAATTGCACGCGGTCGGCAAACATACCTATTTGCTGGATGGGGACAATGTGCGCCATGGCTTGAACAAGGATCTTGGCTTCTCGGATGAAGATCGGGTGGAGAATATCCGCCGCGTTGGAGAAGTTGCCAAATTGATGGCCGATGCCGGTCTGATTGTGCTGGTTTCCTTCATCTCACCCTTCAAGGCAGAGCGGGATCTGGTCCGTTCCATGCTGGATGATGGCGAATTTGCGGAAATCTTTATCGATACACCGCTTGACCTTTGCGAAAGCCGCGACCCCAAAGGGCTGTATGCCAAGGCCCGTCAGGGCGAGATTGCCAATTTTACTGGCATTTCCTCGCCTTATGAGGCCCCGGATCGGCCTGATGTTCATGTCAAAACCCATGAGCGCAGCGCCGAAGATGCTGCACTTCACATCATTCGTGAGGTTTTGGGCGATGATGGCATTGACCCGGATCTGGCTGATTTTACCATCTAGGCAGGCTTTGCAAGCAAAATGACAAAGAAAAGGGAGGCATTCGCCTCCCTTTTTTGATGATTTGTTTCTTTGAGTAGACTGATTTTACGCTCTTAGCGCAGGCCGCTCCTTTTGCGCTTTTAGCGCAATCCGCTCCAAGGGTCCTTGGCATTGGTTGCTTTACCGGCCCGGCGCTTTTGTTGCTTTCTGGCCATTTTGGATTTGGCAATGGCTGCCGTTGGCGTATGGTCCACTTGGGCATAGCGCGGAGCTTTTCGCGCGCCGGTGACGGTCAATTGACCTGTCGAGGCCAGATAGGAATAGATGGCGATCACGCTATCGGCTTTGGCATAAATGTCCACTTCACGGGCATCAAGCAAAGCCACTTCTGCATCCAAGACATCAAGGAAAGATCGTTGCCCTGCCTTTTCTTCAATTTTGATCCCGCGCAACACATCTTTGGCGGCTTTGACCTCGGCTCTGGCCTGCTTGACCACGGCTTTTGAGGAATCGTAACGCAAATAGCGTTCGCGGGCCTGCGCTCTGATTTTCAAGGCAAGGGAAGAACTTTTATGACGTGCCTGACTGCGTTCGGCTCTGGCTTTTTTAATGCCAGCAACTCGCACACCGCCGTCAAAAATCGGCAAACTCAGGCGCAAGGAGAGTGTTTTTTCTTGCTTGGGGGTTGTTTGCCCAACAGATGTGATGGATCTGGTTATCCCGGCATTGACATCCAGACTTGGCATGACCGTGCCTTCTGCTGCCTTGACGTTATAATCCATGGCGCGATTGGTTGCGCGTGCTGCGCGCAATTGCGGATGCATGGAGATGGCTTTTTGTTCAGCTTCCTTGACCGATCTGGCCAAAAACCGTTCAGGGATTTGCGGATAAAAGACTTTTGCGGGCTTATAACCGGCCAGCGCTTCAAATTGCCCCGTTGCAGCGCCTAAATCAGCTTGCGCGCCAGACAGGGAGGCCCGTGCCCGTGACAAAAGCGCATCTGTGCGCGACAAATCTGTGCGGGTCAATTCCCCTGCTTTGATGCGGGCTTTGGTTGCGCGGCGCTGTTTGAGCAAATTATCGACATGGCGACGGCGCAAGGTAATCATCTGACGGGCGGAATAGACATCCATATAGGCTCGCACAGCACTGAGCAGGACTTCTGTTTCGCGCCCACGCACAGCATATTGACCTGCTTCATATTGATAACGGGACTGAATCATCTTGTTGCGATCCTGAAATCCGTTAAAAACACGGTGGCTGGCTGTCATGCCATATTGCGAGGTTCTTGTCCGGCGGCTTGCGCCTTCCTTGGGCTTCTCTTCACCAATTTTATGGGATCCGGTTGCGGACAGGCTTGGAATCATCGCCGCACGGGCTGTATCAAGATCTGCTCTGCGCCCCTCTTGTGCCGCCTCTTCTGCCCGAATGTCAGGACTGTTGTCATAGACGTCATAAAGCATTTGCGACAGGCTTTGTGCGGCTACAGGAGCGCTGAGAAGACAGAATGCCAGACCTGCTGCCATTGTCACGAATTTCTTGTGATAGTTCTGTCGAATGCAATAAGCCATGATGTCGGACTTCTACTCACTAATGGCCAAGGCTGATGGCGTGCTTTGATCCATCTATGCCTATGCCAAATTATACGCCTGTCTGGCACTGGCTTGCCTTTCATCGCGGGGCATAGGGCCAAGAAGCACCTGCCTCCCAGCCTATGCAGCCATGAATAAGTCAAGCCAAAGCCTTCCTTTATGTTTTAGAATTTTATGGTTAATAAAGCGTGCAAATCTGCATCATCGTTCCGTAAAGGCCTGATCAAGCGAACGGAAAACCGGCTTTAGAAGATAGCGGGCCAGAGATTTTTCGCCGGTCAAGATATCCGCTGTCACCACCATGCCCGGCAAGACGGGATAGTTGTCGCCTTCACGCAAGAGATTGTTGTCATCAAGGGCAATCTGGATTTTGAAATAAGGCTCGCCTCTTTCATCTTCAAAAGAGGTTGCTGAAATGGTTTTCACCTCGCCTTCCAGCGTGCCAAAGACAAAAGGATCAAAGGTGGACACGGTAACCTTTGCATCCGCTCCCTGTCTGATATGGCCAATATCTTTTGGCTGTACGCGCACCTCGGCAATGATATTGCGATCATCGGGGACAATGCGGGCAATAACCTCGCCGCTGCGCACCACTGCGCCGATGGTTTTGAAGGCCAATTCCTGCACCAGGCCCGATGTCGGGGCAATCAGGTCCAGACTTTGCACCCGGTCCTGTTCCTTGGTGAGAATCTGGTCCAGCTCGGACAGCTCGACCTGACTTTTCTGGCGTTCTTTGGCATATTGCGCCTTGCTGGCGGCGCGTTGTTCTTCCAGCTGGATTTCCGCTTCGGAAATTTGCTCCTTTGCGGCGGCAATGCGGCCATCAAGGGCAAAAAAGCGGGAGCGGGCCTCTTCCAGAGCGGCGGCGGCTTCCAAAACAGAGCGGCGGGAGGCATATTCCTGCCGGCGCAAGCCTTGCAAGATTTTGTGCTGCTCCTTGGCAATTTCCAAACGCTTGGCAGCGCTTCTTTTTTCTGCTTTGGCTGTTGCCAATTCCGCACGGCGGCGCGCCACCTGACTGGATAATTTGGCTTCTTCGCGCTCCATGCGCGCTTTTTCCGATGTGAAAAAGCTGAAAGAATTTTTGATCAATTTGGGATAATTGGTCAAATCATCGCCGTAAATCGGCTGATCCTGATTTTTTGACAAGGCATCCAGATTGGCGATGCTCATGCGCAGCGATGCGGCCCGCACTTGCAGACGATCTCTGTCGCTTTGCGTTGCGGTGGATCTTAGACGCACCAAGGGCTGGCCTTTTTCGACCCGATCGCCTTCGCGCACCAAAAGCTGGTCAATATAGCCGCCTTCAAGATGTTGGATGGTCTGAACAGAGGCGGTTGGCTGAATTTGGCCTGTGGCATGGGTCACCTCCAGCACGGAGGTTAGAAAGCTCCAGCCGATGAACCCAATCAGGAACAGAAAACTACCGGTGATCACATAGGAGAATAATTGGGGCGGATGCTCCAACTCCAAAGCCAACGGCAAGGACAGAGACTTGGAATCAAGTTCCTCTTCCTTTGATTTAAACCACTTCTTCATATTGACCCTGAAACTCACAACTTATCAAACAGCGTCTTGTCTTGGCCATTATGGCTTATTTAATCTTAATGGTTGGTTTCGATCTGTGCCAAAATGCGACTCTTTGCAATTTTTGTCGCAGGTGATTTAAACCGCCATTTTATTGAACATATCCAATTGCGGCATCACCTCTTCTGGTGATCCGTTCATAATCACCTGCCCCTCATGCAAGACAATAATACGGTCTGCCATTTTCATATGACTTGGGCGCTGGGTGGTGAACAGGATTGTGGATTGACCGCGCAAGGATGCCATTTGATCCATCAATTTGCGATCGGTTGCAAAATCGAGATAATTGGCCGGTTCATCCAGAAAATAATACGCCGCTTTTTTGGCAAAGGTGCGCAGCAACAAAAGCTCCTGTTTGAGCTGATCTGGCATATTATTGACCGTATCGGTTTTGAGGCGGGTCTGTAAGCCTTCCGGCAAATATGCGTCATTCAGTTCCAGACCAAGGTCAGCCATTTTGGCTTCGATATCAGCCTGATTGATGGCGGGATCATTGAGCTGGAAATTCTGCACCACCGTTCCATATAAAAAAGTCGGATGGTCGGGTTGATAGCTGACTTCGCGGCGCAATTCGCCCAGTTCGATCTGGCGGATATCCAGATCATCAAAATTCACAGAGCCAACATTGGGACGATACAGACCTGCCAGCAATTTAAGAAAGGTTGACTTGCCGCCCCCACTTGGCCCGGTGATGGCAACAATCTCGCCAGCCTTGATCGAAAGATTGGCCCCCTTGATGGATCCATCTGTGGCTTTTGGATAACGGAATGAGACATTTTTGATGGAGATATCGCCCCTGAAAGCCCGGCTGATATTGGGGACTTCGCCGGGTTGGGATTCGATGGGCATTTTCATCAAGACATTGATCATACGAATGGCTTCGAACAATTTACCAATCCGCGACAGGCTGAGGAAGGTATTTTGCAGCGGTGATAAAACCCGCCAGATCAAAGCCATGATGGCAATCAGACCACCAATGGATAAATTGCCTGACATCACAGCCAGAGTGCCACAGCCCAAGGTCAGCAAGCCTGCCAGCATGGACAGGCTTTGCGAGATTGTCTGGATTTTTTGGGAAAAATGGTTTGAGCGAAAATCCAGTGCGGCAAATTCTGCGGCTGCTTCATCAAAGCGTTGCTGCCAGATTTTTTCGCCGCCAACATTGCGAATATCACGCTGCATGAGGAACAGCTCCATCATGATATTCTGCTTTTTGGTCTTGGCTTCCCCGGACTGAATGGTCTGGCGCTTGGCAATTGGCAACGAGATCAGCCCCATAATGGTATAGCTGATCACCAGCAAGGCCGGAATGGCGGCCAGCCACCCACCGATGATGGCAATGGCGACAATGAAAATGATCACAAAGGGCAGGTCCAAAATGGCCGTGCCAAGGCTGCCCAAAAACAATTCCCGCAGCTTTTCAAACTGACGCAGACGGGCAAGCTGTGCGCCAATGGGCGCATTATGGACCATGGTGAAAGGCATATAAAGCAGATGCTGGAAGACCTCGACCGAGAGCGCCGTATCAAACCGCGCACCGATATAGGCCATGACCTTTGAGCGTAACAGCCGCAAGGCAAAATCTGCCCCGATAACCATAGTGATGCCAATCACAAACATGGCCAGACTGTCCAATGCCTTGGATGGAATCACATAGCCATAGACGGACATGATGAAGATTGGCACGGCCAAAGCGGCCATATTGATGCCGAAATTGATCATGAATAGGCTCATGAACAAATTGCGGAATGAAGAAATGGCCTGTGTCACCCAGCCAAAAGACTGGATTTTCTTGTTCAGGCTGTCCAGATCCAGCTTCTTGACGTGATAGAGGATTTGCGGCTCTGAGGGCGCAGGCCATAGCTCTTGCTCGCCTGTATAGCCATTAAATCGGGTAATCTGGCCGCTGATCGGATCAATATCGAGCAAGACAGAGACTTGTGAGGCCTCATCAATATGCAAACAGGGCAATTTGTCTGCTGTCAGCCGGGCCACCGAGGTCTCTTCGCGATAGGTGGTCATGTTCAGGCGTGCCAGAACTGCCCTAACCGCTGTTAAATCGGAGACTTTGTCAAAATGGGGCAGAGCCTGTACCAAATGCCGCCCTTCGCCGCCCCAGCCAAGGCTGGTTAAGAGAATTTGCAAACAGCGTCCGGCAGAGCTGTCATAATCAATCCCCGGCCAGCTGGATGCCATGCCCGGTTTGAAATCCGCTTCATTAAGGGCAGAGGCCAGTTGATCTTCTGCGGCCAGATCCTGCACATAGGCCTGATAATCTTCTTGCTTGCCTGCGGCCTGTTGGAAGGCAGCAAATTCGGCCTCTGATCGAGGAGGAAGCGGCTCCTGAGATTTTTGCTGCCCGGTTTTTTGCAGATCGGCAATTTGCTGCAAATCATCGAGATTTGCATCCCCTTGCGCCAGACGCATGACGGAATTTTGCTTCGTCACAGCGTCCTTTGTGTCGCCATTTTGCGCTTCTGTGCTTTGGCCATCTGTCTGATGATCCGTTATTTTCTCGGAAGGCTTTTTGGCTGATTTGGGGCGATTGATGTGAATGGTTGGTTTTCTCGTCTCGCTCATGCCGCCCCTCCCATGGTTGAGCCTGCTGTCAATTCAACAGGGCGTCGTTGTTCGACAATCGGTTTTGCAGGCTGGTTTGGCAGGGCATAAGGCGTCAATTCGCCTTGTTTTAAGATATAGGTTTCATCTGCAATGGCCAGAAATGAAGGCCTGTTGGACAAGAACAAAATGGTCATGGATCCGCGCAGGCTTTCGAGACCAGCTTTGAGCGAAGCATCAGCGCGCTGGTCCAACAGAGCATTGGCCTCTTCCAGAACCAGAATTTTTGGCTGACGCACAATAGCGCGCGCGATGCAAATGCGCTGCAAGAAGCTGGGAGGAAGACTTTCATGCCCGTTGCCGCCAATCATCATGTCATAGCCTTGGGGCAATTGCTGGATATCCCCTTCAAGGCCAATCAGCTGCGCTGCCCAGCGGGCTGCGGCCAAATCCTGACGGATGTTGAAGAGGGTCAAATTTTCTAAAATTGTGCCCCGAAAAATTGCAGGGCTGTTGGGCACATAGGCAATGGACTTGGTCACATCGACGGATTGCAAATCAGCACTGTCTTGTCCATCTAACAAAATTGTGCCGCTTTTGGGCACAGACTGCCCGCGCAAAAGCTGAAAGAGATGTTTGTCGTCGCTTGTGTGGTTGCCCTTGATGCCAATGAAGCCGCCCGATGGAATGCTCAAGGTCAAATTGGTTTTTGGGTGCTCTTGCATGGTCCGGCAAGGCAATTGCACCTGTTGCAGCTCAACAGAACCACTTTGCAATTGATGGGGGGGCTTGTCATGCTGTTCGTTGGGATTGATTGCATAAAGCTCGTCAACATTTTGTTTGACCAGATCAAAATTGCTCAAATCACTCCAGGATTTCACAGAGCGCACCAAAACCTCTACAGCGCGCCCGCCCAACAATAGGCAACAGGCCAAAGAACCGATGGACTGGGTTCCCTGCACCACCAAGAAAGCGCCGCTTGAGACAATCACAACCATTGTAACGGCTGCAAAAGAAGCACTGACGGCTTGTGTCACCCCATCCAGCCTGACTGACTTGTGAAAAGCCTGTGCAATGGTCTCTTGCAGACGCTCATAGCGCCGCATCATTTGCGGCTCGCAAGCCATGGTTTTGATGGTTTCAAGGCCTGCCAGCACTTCGATGATGAAGTCATATTTGCGCCGGTCCAGCGATTGTCTTTCTTCCTGAAAATCCTGTGTCTGCTTGGCTTTTGCCAGCAGATACCAGGCAAAAACGGCAAACAACCCAACGACCAGCCCGGCAATCAGGGGGCTGACAATGGCCATCACGCCTAGAAAGATGAAAATGAATGGCAGATCCACCATGCCCATACGGGCAGGCCCTGCAAACATGCGGGCCGTGGAGGAGAGCGCATTCATGCGGTCAATATGAGTGCTGGCCGGGTCTCGTTCCACAGAGCTTGGCTCTGCCTGCAATGTGCGTTTGATGGCTTCGACAGAGGACACATAATCGATATAGGAGGCGGACCAGCCAGAAACGTGAGAGCGGATGACTTTGAGAATGGTGTCAATGATGATGACAGCGCTCAAACCCAGCATCAAATACAGCAATGTATTATAAGAAAGATTGGGAATGATCCGATCATAGATCTGCAAAATGACGATCGGCATGGCCAAGCCAAGAGAATTGATCACGAATGAGGCCGCAATGATGCGCTTGGGCACCCGAATCAGATGGGAGAACCACATGGATTGCATCGAGCTGGGCGGGGCAAAAATTGTCCGCAACCGCTCGCCAAAGGCGACCCGCTCCTCTGCTCTTTCCTGATCAGGCCCTTGAATTGCCTGCCCGATTTGATTCATTTCCTGTTTCATGCCCCAACTCGATCTGATGTCTTTGCGTCTTGTCCCCAGAGCGCGAAACCGAGTTGAGTTTTCAAAATTACAACCTGGCCCCTAGACATATTTGCCTCACTATGCGCGCCAAGTTGTTTAACCTTCCTTAACCACGTTTCTTAATTTGCTGTCCAAATTGCCCTTTTTTGCTTTGAATGGGCTTTTTCCATAAAATTTTACACATTTGGAAACATTGGGTTAAGGGCTAATAATATAGCGTCGGTGCCAGAAATCCTGCCTTGTTTTCAAAGGAAGAAGTCATGGCCGACGAAAAAAACACACCGTCCACCTCTGCGATTGCCAATAAAAATAATGAAGTGCATCGTGCCCAAAACTCGGTTCAAAAAGCCGAAGCGGATCGGTCTGCCAATTCAGTCCATGATTATGATACGCAGAGTCAAAGCCCTTCGCGGATGGATATTCTCAATCCAAATTTGCATTATGGCAACAATCTGGAAGATGAGAAGCTGATCTCTGACAGTCATACATCCAGTGGTGCGCGCAATGGCGATGGCGATGAATTTTCGGCCCGTAGCTCAGGCTCCAGCGCTGGCAGCTCGGTCTCTTCCCTGTCTAATGATCAAGGAAGCGGCTCCGATATAGCAGGATCACCGACATTTTCTTCTGGTTCTGATCTGCCAAGCGCACGTTTTGGCGGTCAATTCCAGCGTCAAGCTTCCCAACAAGATGGCGCTCTTTCCGATGCTGGCAATTCCCCTTCCAATGCCAATGGCGGGGCCAATGCAGGAGCTGGAGCAGATGACTTTGCGCTGTTTTCCTCTTCCAGCTCTGCCGCACCCTCTGGCAATACGGGGGGAGGCGCGCAAGGACCGGGCAATCAGGCGCCAACAGATCTGGATCTGTCTGCAACATCGGTTGATGAAAATGCCCAAGGGGCTGTTATCGGCATTCTTAGCGTGCGCGATGACAGTGATGAGAATCACACCTATGAAGTCAATGATGATCGCTTTGAAATCATTGAGCAGGATGGCAAAACCATTCTGAAGCTCAAAGATGGTGTCAGCCTTGACTATGAGAAAGAAGGCGACAGTCTTGATCTGATCATCACGGTCACCGATGAGCAAGGCGCAAGCTATAGCGAAACATTCAGCCTGACTATTGCTGACATCAATGAAGCGGTAGAGGCGCAAGGTGCTTCTGTGACAACAGATGAAGATGCTTCACGTCTGGACGGGCAATTGGTTGCCAAGGATCCAGATGGGGATCAGCTGACCTTCTCGCTTGTTTCTGGCCCCTCTGAAGGCTCTGTCACGCTTAATGCTGATGGCAGTTACAGCTTTGTTCCCGGTGATGATTTCCAATTTCTGGCGGCAGGAGAAAGCCGTACTGTTTCTTTCCAATATCGTGTTGAGGATGGCAGAGGCTCTTCTGATACTGAAACCGTTACCATCAAGGTAACCGGCAACAATGATGCGCCGAGCGCTGTTGAATTGTCCAACACAGCGCTGGATGAAAATGCCGATGGTGTTGTGGTTGGCACGCTTTCCACCAGTGATCTGGATTTGTCCGACAGTCATAGCTATAGCGTCAATGATCCGCGGTTTGAAATTGTCGAGCAAGGTGGCAATTTCGTGCTCAAGGTCAAGGATGGTATTTCTTTTGACTATGAGAAGGATGGTGAGACGCTTTCTCTGGATATCACGGTGCAGGATAGCTCTGGCGCGAGCTTGACTCAGAATTTCGTGCTCTCTGTCAATGATCTCAATGAAGCTGTGATTGCTGATGATGCCAGCGAGACCACCTCTGAAAATACAGCTTTTTCTTCTTCTGTTTCCGCGACAGATGGCGATGGGGATGTTGTGAGCTATTCTTTGGTCGCGCAGCCTGGCCAAGGCAGTGTGGTGATGAATGCTGATGGCTCCTATCGCTTTGATCCCGGCGCTGATTTTGATGATCTAGCCGTTGGAGAAAGCCGCAGCATCACATTTGACTATGTGGCCTCTGATGGCAAAGGCTCCACCGATACCGCTACCGTTACCATCAATGTGACCGGCACCAATGATGGTCCAAGCGCTGTTCAGATTTCCAGTGCCAGCATTGCTGAGAATAGCGCGGGAGCTGTTGTTGGTGGTTTGACCACACTGGATGTTGATGCGAGCGATAGCCATAGCTATAGCGTCTCGGATAGTCGCTTTGAAGTGGTCGATGACAATGGCACCATGACGCTGAAGCTCAAGGATGGTGTCAGCCTTGATTATGAAAACGAGAATGGCTCGGTTGATGTAACCGTCACCAGTAATGATGGCAATGGCGGCATTGTGAGCGAGGCTATCACCGTCACGCTTATAAACCAGAATGATGCGCCAACCGATATTGCGATTTCCGGCACCTCTCTTGACGAGAATGATGCAGGAGCCGTGGTTGGCACGCTGACCACAACGGATGCCGATGGTGGCGATAGCCACACTTACACCGTCTCAGATAGCCGCTTTGAGGTTAAAGATGACGGCAATGGCAATATGCAGCTCAAGCTCAAAGATGGCCAAAGCCTTGATCATGAAGCGGAAAATGGCTCAGTCACTGTCTCTGTCACCACGACAGATAGCAATGGCGGCAGCTATAGTGAAGATATCACCATCTCTGTGACCGATCAGAATGATGCTGTTGATGCTGCCGATCTTCTGGAGAATATGTCCGAAGACCGGACCATGCAATTCCCGATTTATGCCAATGATCAGGATGGAGACAGCATCACCCTGACCATTTTGACGCAACCAAGCCAAGGGACCATCACCCCCAATGGCGGCCCGGTTGGCAATGGCAGCACGCAATGGATTATGTTCAATCCGGGCAATGATTTTCAGGACTTGGCCGCCGGGGAAAGCCGCGATGTGACCTTCACCTATCGCGCGGAAGATGGCAATGGTTCCAGCGATATCGGCACCGTGACTTTGCGCGTGCAAGGCACCAATGACGCGCCTACGGCTGTTTTGATTGACGATACACATGTTGCCGAAAATGCAGCTGGGGCTATTGTCGGCACCTTGTCAACCAGTGATGTCGATAGTTCTGACACCCATACTTACAGTGTGTCTGACAACCGTTTTGAGATTGGTACTGATGGGAATGGCGATCCTGTGCTCAAACTCAAAGATGGTGTGAGCCTTGATCATGAAGCCGCCGACAGCATCACTGTTGCGGTGACGACCAATGACGGCAATGGTGGATCCCATATCCAGAATATTGTTGTTTCTGTTGATGATGTGAATGAAGGCCCAAGCGATATTGCAATTTCTGGCACTTCTGTTGCTGAGAATGCGGCTGGGGCTGTGATTGGCACACTGACCACGACAGATGCCGATGGTGGGGATAGCCATAGTTACACCGTCTCTGACAGCCGATTTGAGGTCAAAGATGATGGCAATGGCAATATGCAGCTTAAGCTCAAAGATGGCCAAAGCCTTGATCATGAAGCGGAAAATGGCTCGGTTACGGTTTCTGTCACCACAAATGATGGCAATGGCGGCACATATAGCGAAAATGTCACCATCACCATTTCGGACGTCAATGACGGCCCCTCTGATATTGCCATTTCTGGCAACAGCATTGCAGAGAATGCTGCGGGTGCTGTGGTTGGCACGCTGACAACCACCGATCAGGATGGTGGAGATAGCCATAGTTACACCGTATCTGATAGCCGATTTGAGGTCAAAGATGATGGCAACGGCAATATGCAGCTCAAGCTCAAAGATGGCCAGAGCCTTGATCGCGAAGCCGAAAATGGTTCGGTCACCGTCTCTGTCACCACCACTGATGGCAATGGTGGCAGCTATAGCGAAAATATCACCGTCTCGATTTCCGATGTGAATGATGCGCCAACGGATATTGCAATTTCCGGCACCTCTATTGCGGAAAATGATGACGGGGCTGTGGTTGGCACGCTGACCACAACAGATGATGACAGCGGCAACAGCCATAGTTACACCGTCTCTGACAGCCGATTTGAGGTCAAAGATGATGGCAATGGCAATATGCAGCTCAAGCTCAAAGACGGCCAAAGCCTTGATCGCGAAGCCGAAAATGGTTCGGTTACTGTCTCTGTGACCACAAATGATGGCAATGGTGGCAGCTGTAGCGAAAATATCACCATTTCCATTTCAGATGTGAATGATGCGCCGACCGATATTGCTATCTCTGGCAACAGCATCAATGAGAATGATGACGGGGCTGTGGTTGGCACGCTGACCACAACGGATGATGACGGCGGCAACAGCCATAGTTACACCGTCTCTGACAGCCGATTTGAGATCAAAGATGATGGCAATGGCAATATGCAGCTTAAGCTAAAAGATGGCCAAAGCCTTGATCATGAAGCAGAAAATGGCTCGGTTACTGTCTCTGTCACCACAAATGATGGAAATGGCGGCACATATAGCGAAAATATTACCGTCACCATTGCGAATCAGAATGACGGTCCATCTGATATTGCCATTTCCGGCACCAGCGTGACAGAAAATGACGATGGGGCTGTGGTTGGCACACTGACCACCACCGATCAGGATAGCGGCGATAGCCACACTTATACTGTATCGGATAGCCGCTTTGAAGTGATCAATGACAATGGCGCTATGAAGCTTAAGCTCAAAGATGGCCAAAGCCTTGATCGGGAAGCGGAAAATGGTTCGGTTACAGTTTCTGTCACCACCAATGATGGCAATGGTGGCAGCTATAGCGAAAATATCACCATCTCGATTTCCGATGTGAATGAAGCCCCAACGGATATTGCAATTTCCGGCACCACTGTTGCGGAAAATGCCGCAGGTGCTGTGGTTGGCACATTGACAACCACCGATCCCGATAACGGGGATAGCCATAGTTATACCGTCTCTGACAGCCGTTTTGAGGTCAAAGATGATGGCAACGGCAATATGCAGCTCAAGCTTAAAGATGGCGTGAGCCTTGACCATGAGAGTGCCAGTTCTGTCACCGTGTCGGTCACCTCCAATGATGGCAATGGCGGCAGCTATAGCGAAGATATCACCGTTAGTGTCTCGGATGTGAATGAAGCACCGACCAGTCTGGATGTGCCGTCCAGCGGTTCTATTGCGATTAACAATGCTGGCTTTGAGGCTCAGAGCATCATTGAGGGCCATTCCATTTATCGCAATATTGATGGCTGGGATACAACCGGGCAGATTGTTGGCCTTTGGGATCCGAATGCGTCCGGGTTTGGCGGCAATGCCGCCGAGGGCGAAAATACTGCCTTTTTGATGCGGGATGCGACTGTCTCTCAAACGCTGGATGAGACCCTTAAACCTGGTGCTGGTTATTCCCTGTCTGTGAAAGTGGGAGACCGCGATGGCGTGGGGGAAGCGACAGGATGGGAAATTCGGCTTTATGCGGGCAATCAATTGCTTGGCAGTGTCGACAATTCTGACTTCAATCCGGGCGATGGGCAATTTATAGATGCGACCCTTAGCTTGAGCGCAGAGCAATTGAAAGCTTTCTCAGCGCATTATGGTCAGGCTTTGCGTATTGAATTGTTCAATACAGGCAATAGTGATGAAGTGAATTTTGATGATGTTCGCCTGACCAGCAGTGTTGAAATTGCGGTTGATGAGAATGACAGCAATGGCACAGCCATTACCCAGATTGGGGTGAATGATCCCGATGATGGCGATACTCATACCTATAGTCTGGTTGATGATGCCAATGGTGCTTTTTCGATTGATGCCAATACAGGGATCATTTCTGTCGCCGATGGCAGCAAGATTGACTATGAAACCGCCCAATCGATGAATGTCACTGTGCGGGTCACCGATTCCGGTGGTCTGAGCCATGATCAGGTCGTTGCTATTGCTGTGAAAGACAGCAATGACGGACCAAGTGACATTGCCATTTCTGGCAACAGCGTGGCAGAGAATGCTGCGGGTGCAGTGGTTGGCACGCTGACCACGACAGATGCGGATGGCGGAGATAGCCATACTTACACCGTCTCTGACAGCCGCTTTGAAGTGGTCGATGACAATGGCACCATGAAGCTTAAGCTAAAAGATGGCCAAAGCCTTGATCGGGAAACGGAGAATGGTTCTGTCACTGTCTCTGTCACCACCACGGATAGCAATGGCGGCAGCTATAGCGAGAGCATCACTATCAATATTTCAGATGTGAATGATGCCCCAACGGATATTGCTATCTCTGGTACTTCTATCGCTGAGAATGATGACGGGGCGGTCGTTGGCACGCTGACAACAACAGATCAGGATAGCGGCAACAGTCATACTTACACGGTCTCGGATAGCCGCTTTGAAGTGATTGACGACAATGGCACCATGAAGCTCAAGCTTAAAGATGGCCAAAGCCTTGATCGGGAATCAGAAAATGGCTCGGTCACGGTGTCTGTCACCACAAATGATGGCAATGGCGGCAGCTATAGCGAGAATATCACCATCACGATTTCAGATGTGAATGATGCCCCAACGGATATTGCGATTTCCGGCACCTCTATCAATGAGAATGATGACGGAGCCGTGGTTGGTACATTGACCACGACAGATGCAGATAGTGGCGATAGTCATAGCTACACCGTCTCGGATAGCCGCTTTGAAGTGATCAATGACAATGGCGCGATGAAGCTCAAGCTTAAAGATGGCCAGAGCCTTGATCATGAAGCGGAAAATGGCTCGGTCACGGTTTCGGTCACCACAAATGACGGCAATGGCGGCAGCTATAGCGAAAATATCACCGTAACGATTGCGGACGTCAATGACGGCCCATCTGATATTGCCATTTCCGGTAGCTCCATTGCAGAAAATGCTGCGGGCGCAGTGGTTGGCACACTGACCACAACGGATCAGGATAGTGGTGATAGCCATACTTACACCGTATCGGACAGCCGTTTTGAAGTGATCAATGACAATGGCGCTATGAAGCTCAAGCTCAAAGATGGCCAGAGCCTTGATCGGGAAGCGGAAAATGGCTCCGTTGATGTGACTGTCACCACAAATGATGGCAATGGCGGCAGCTATAGCGAGAGCATCACCATCAATATTTCAAACGTCAATGAAGCTCCGACCGATATTGCCATTTCCGGAAATAGCGTGGCTGAAAATGCCGCAGGGGCCGTGGTTGGCACATTGACAACAACTGATCCCGATAGCGGAGATAGCCATAGTTACACCGTCTCTGACAGCCGCTTTGAGGTTAAAGATGATGGCAACGGCAATATGCAGCTCAAGCTCAAGGATGGTGTGAGCCTTGATCATGAAAGCGAAAGCTCTGTCACCGTGTCCGTTACCTCCAATGATGGCAATGGCGGCAGCTATAGCGAGAATATCACCGTTAGTGTCAATGATGCCAATGATGCGCCAGACAATATCATGTTGTCGTCAAATTCTGCCAATCTGTTGACCAATGGCAGCTTTGAATCTGCATCCCTGCCCTCTGGTGCAGGTGGCAACTATGCTCAGACTGGCTGGACATCCAATTCCGGTGGCACGATTGAGACATGGAATAATTTCATTGGCTATACAGCCTCTGATGGCAACAATCTCATTGAGCTGGACAAAAATGCCAATCATCAAGACAGCATCCAGCAAAGTGTGACAACCGAAGCTGGCAAGACCTATAACCTGTCCTTTGATACGATCGGCCGCAGTGGTGGCGGCGATGATATGATCGAAGTCTATTGGAATGGCCAAAAGGTTGGCGAGGTCACGGCCTCTTCTACCTCTCAGTGGGAAAAAGCCACATTTGAGGTTGTTGGCACTGGCGGCAATGATGTGCTTGAATTCCGAGAAACGGCTGGTGGCGATACTGGTGGTGGGGCCTTGATGGACAATGTCTCCCTCCAAGAAGCTGTATATTCGGTTGATGAAAATGCCGCTGGCAGCGTCATTGGCACCTTGACAAGCAGCGATGATGATCGCTCAGACAGTCACACTTACAGCGTCTCTGACAGCCGCTTCGAAGTGATCAATGACAATGGCGCGATGAAGCTGAAGCTCAAGGATGGTCAATCTCTCGATCATGAAGCAGAGAATGGCTCTGTCACGGTCACAATTACCAGCAATGACGGCAATGGTGGCACGTATAATGAAGATTTCACAATCTCCGTCAATGATGTGAATGAAGCACCAACCGATATCAATCTGTCTGCCAATAGCGTGGATGAGAATGATGCGGGCGCTGTTGTCGGCACGCTGACCACAACAGATGCCGATGTGGGCGATAGCCATACTTACAGCGTCTCTGACAGCCGCTTTGAAGTGATCAATGACAATGGTGCCATGAAGCTCAAGCTGAAAGATGGCGTCAGTCTTGACCATGAAGCGGCCAGCTCTGTGAGTGTGCGGGTCACCACAAATGATGGCAATGGCGGAACCTATAACGAAGATTTCTCAATCACCGTCAATGATGTGAATGACATTCATCTGGCCAACAGCAATTCGGTTGCGTTGGAAGACAGTACGGGTGTTTTGAATTTCCATGCACCAACGCAATTGCCTTCTGGCTCCGGCTATAGTTTCGAGATTGTCACAGCCCCTGCTCAAGGCTCGGTTGGCAATCTTTATGGCAATACCTTCTTTTACAATACCTCGACCAATTCCGATGGAAGCGAAGCCAATTTTGACTATTTGGGAGCAGGTGAAAGCACAACGATCACCATGCAATATCGCGCTGTTGCCGATGATGGATCGAAAAGTAACATTGCCACTCATACCTTTGAGGTGAGAGGCCGCAATGATTATCCTGATGATATTCAGCTATCGAACAGCAGCGTACAGGAAAATTCCGCCGGGGCCGTTGTTGGTGTTTTGACCTCTTTGGATAAAGACCAAAATGATACTCATACCTATACGGTTAATGACAATCGCTTTGAGGTTAAAGATGACGGCAATGGCAATATGCAGCTTAAGCTCAAGGATGGCGTGAGCCTTGATCATGAGCAAGTCAGCAGCATCACTGTGCGCGTCACCTCCAATGATGGCAATGGTGGCACCTATAGCGAAGATATGGTCATCTCTGTCAGCGATGGTAATGATGCGCCAACCGATATTGCCATCTCTGGCAGCTCTGTAGCGGAAAATGCCGCAGGCGCTGTGGTTGGTACGTTAACGTCGACAGATACGGATAGTGGCGATAGCCATACTTACACGGTATCGGACAGCCGCTTTGAAGTAGTCGATGACAATGGTGCCATGAAGCTTAAGCTGAAAGCTGGCCAGAGCCTTGACCATGAAGGCGAAAATGGCTCGGTTGATGTGACCGTCACTTCAAATGATGGCAATGGTGGCACTTATAGTGAGAGCATCACAATCTCCATTTCAGATGCCAATGACGCCCCGACGGATATCGCGCTTGGAGTAACCCGCAGTGCAACTGTCACCAATGCAAGCTTTGAAGCAAATGCTCTTGCAGATGGTGTATCCATTGATTCTGCTCCATCTGGTTGGACATTGACTGCCAATCGCGGCGGAACATGGGATATAAGCGGGGATAAATATCATGGCCAAGCTATTGATGGTGAGAATCTTGCTTTTCTGGATGGCCAAGGTGGCACGCTCTCCCAAACATTGAGCGAAACATTAAGCGCCAATACTGATTTAAATCTGTCAGTTAAAGTCGGATTGCATGATTTTGGTAGCACACCTCCTGGATATGAGGTGCGGCTTTATGCAGGCAATACTTTGCTCAAATCCGTTGATGAAGGCGATGTTCCACTTGTCGGTAACCAGATGACAGAAGTCACCCTGACCTTATCTCAAGACGAGTTAAAAGCCTTCTCAGCACAGTATGGACAAGCTTTACGTATTGAACTGGTTGGTGACAATACCGGTGACAATTATCATTTTGACGAAGTGAAGCTGGATGTCACTGATTATAGCAATAGTGCTTCTTCTGCTTCTGTTGCAGAAAATGCAGATGGTGCAATTATCACCTCTTTGACCACAATTGATCAGGATTCTTCTGATAGCCATACCTACACAGTCTCTGACAATCGCTTTGAAATTGTCGAAGATAGCAATGGCATTGTGCAGCTGAAATTGAAAGCGGGTCAAAGCCTTGACAATGAAACTGAAGCCAGTGTCAATCTGACCATTACGACCAATGACGGCAATGGTGGCACCCATAGCGAGAATATTACGGTCAATGTCACAGATGTGAATGAAGCCATTACCGGTATTACAGTGACCGGTTCGCAATCTGTGCAGGAAAGTCTTGGGCATCGCGCCGGCTATCTGTCTCCGGGTCATACCAATCCGCAAGGCCAAGAAGTGGCCGCCTTGCAGGCGCAGGATGGCGATAGCGGCGATAGCCATACTTACAGCATTGTGTCGGCAACCGATCAGGATGGCAATTCCGTTGCCATTGACAATGCCTTCCCGTTCGAAATTCAGGGCAACAAGGTTGTCGTCAAATCTGGCGCGACACTCGATCATGAGAGCGTGGATCAATATAATATTGTTGTTCAGGCGCAAGATAGCGGTGGCAATACAGCGACAACCTCTGTTTCTGTCGATGTGACCGATTATTCCACCTATTTCCATGGTCTGGATCGCATTTATGGCCATGGGGGCGCTTCCATTGCCCTTGATGGCAATGACTATGCCAGTGGCTCCTCGGAAAATGATACCATCAATGGTCGAGGTGGTGATGATACTTTGATAGGCAATGGCGGTGATGACACCATTAATGGTGGAGATCATAATGATACTTTGACCGGTGGTGGTGGCAATGACCGCATTGAAGGGGGCAGCGGCACAGATAAGGCCATCTATTCCGGCAATCGGTCTGATTATTCCGTCACCCAGAACAGCAATGGCACTTACACAATTGTTGATACGCGCTCTGGCTCACCAGATGGCACAGATACAGTCAGCGGGGTGGAAAATTTCCAATTTGCTGATGGCACTTTGACCGTGGGTAATCTGGTCGGGGGCAATTTTGCACCCACAGATATTGCCTTGTCTGCCAATAATGTCAGCGAAAATTCCTCCGGTGCTGTGGTTGGCAATTTAAGCAGCACGGACGCCAATAGTGGCGATAGTCATACTTACACAGTCTCTGACAGCCGCTTTGAAGTGATCAATGACAATGGCACCATGAAGCTTAAGCTCAAGGATGGCCAAAGCCTTGATCATGAAAGTGCTGACAGCATCAGTGTCAGCATCACGACCAATGATGGCAATGGTGGTACTTATTCCGAGAATTTCACCATCAATGTTGCGGATGTGAATGAAGCTCCGACCGGCATTTCGGTGTCCGGCTCGCAATCTGTACAGGAAAGTGTCACGGATGGCGGCTCGATTGGCAGCTCTTACGACCCGGCTGGGGTTTCTGTGGCGACTTTGACGACACAGGATGTCGATAGCGGCGAAAGCCATTCCTATTCGATCCTGTCTGCAACGGATAACAATGGCAATGCTGTTTCGATTGACAGCTCCTTCCCGTTTGAAGTGCAGGGCAACCAAATTGTTGTCAAGGCCGGTGCAAGCCTCGATCATGAGAGCGTCAGTCAATATAACATCGTCGTGCAATCCACCGATTCCGGTGGGGAGACTGTCAGCACCAATGTGCAGGTTTCTGTCAGCGATTATGAAGGTTCCAAGGCCAAAGATGGCAACTCAGAGACCATCAGAGGCACGTCAGAAGAAGATAATATTGTTGCTGGCGATGGGGCTGATACCATTCATGCAGGCGATGGCAATGATGTGATTAATGCCATGACTGGCAATGCCCGCTCTTGGGATGATGGTGCCACCGATAAAGTCTATGGCGAAGGCGGCGACGATTATATGCTTGCAGGCTTTGGTGCTGGAGAAGTCTATGATGGCGGCTCTGGAACTGACACCGTCTCATTTGAGCATTTTGGCGGAGGCAACAGCGTTGATGTTAATTTGTCCAATGGAGATTATTCTCTGAAATTTCATCATACGCAAGCTGGCAATGGCAGCATCTCCAATGTCGAAAATGTCACAGGCAGTCACTCTGACGATAATTTGACAGGCGATAACAATGCTAATGAGATCAGAGGCCTGAATGGCAATGACAATTTGCAAGGAATGGGTGGTAACGACACTCTGAAAGGCAATGAAGGCAATGACATCGTGGCCGGTAATTCTGGGAATGATACCATAGAAGGCAATGAGGGCGATGACAGACTGGCCGGTAATACCGGCAATGACACCATTGATGGCGGTACGGGCACGGATACAGCGGTTTATTCCGGTGATCGCGCTGATTATAACATCAGCAGCAATGGCAGTGGTGGCTTTACCATTGCTGATACGCGCTCTGGTTCCAATGATGGCACCGATAATGTCAGCAATGTCGAGAATTTCGAATTTGCCGATGGCACGGTCAGTTCTGCCAATTTGCTCAATTCCGCGCCAACCGATATGCAAATGTCCAAAACGGATGTGGCAGAGAATGCCAGTGTCGGTCAGGTGGTTGGCAAGCTTTCAACAACTGATGCCGATAGTGGCGATACCTTCACCTATAGCCTGACCAATGATGGCGGTGGCAAATTTGAGATTGTTGGGGATGAAGTGCGGGTCAAGAGCGCACTGGATTATGAGACCAACAGCAGCCACTCGATTTCTGTGAAAGTGGATGATTCTGCGGGCAACAGCTATAGCGAGAATTTCACCATCAATGTTGATGATTATGCCGAACAATCCGTTCAGGTTGGCGTGCGTCGCGGGGGCAGCAGCTCTGACGCCTATTATTACAGCCAGAACCATAATGGCAACAATCAGGCAGAGAATGTCAATGGCACCAATTATGCCGATAATATCAAAGGCAATGGCGGCAATGACATTCTGCGCGGCAAGAATGGCAATGACACAATTGATGGCGGCTCCGGTAAAGACCAGATCCATGGTGGCAATAACAATGACCAGCTCAAGGGTGGCACGGACAATGACTATCTGAATGGTGGTGCGGGCACTGACAAATTGTGGGGTGAATCCGGCGATGATTTCCTTGATGGCGGCGATGGAAACGATCAGGCCTGGGGTGGAGATGGCAATGATACCTATCTCTTTGAACAAGGCGATGATCGGGACAGCTTTAACGGTGGTGCCGGATCGTCCTGGACTGACACAGTGCAGGTTGGCAGCTCTGCCGGGGATTACAATACCGACTGGACCGTCAATGTGACCACCTCTGGTGTGACCACCACACAAGATGGCAACAAGCTTTTGTTTGATCAGGATGATGTGAGCGGCACAATCAACTTGTCTGATGGCAGTCAGTTGAGCTTTGAAAATGTTGAGCAGATTCACTGGTAAGGAGACGAGATGACGGCAGACTCCTATAAACAATTTTCAGCGCATCTGGCCAAGACACGGCAAGATCTGGAACAATGGGGGGAGGCCCCCGGCTTGTCCCAGACTTTGCATGATGTTGAGGGCCTGAGCGATGATCAGGCACGGGCCGCCTGCCGTCACCTTTGGGATGACCCCATCCAGATTGTGGCTCTTGGGGGGGAAGGACGCGATGTCTGGCGGGTTCGCTTTGCGGATCAGACCTCTTTGGTTCTGATGTTTCGAAAGAATGATCAGCGGGCTGTGCTGGAGCGCAATGTGCTGCTGCATTTGTCCAAGCATGGCATTCCCGTGCCGCGCATTCATACCGCCAAAGGGCATTGGTTGCTGACAGAAGATCTGGGTGATCAACGCTTGCCGATGCTGTTATCACAGCTGGTGTTTGATGATCAAAAGCGCTTGCTTGAGAGAGCGCTTGTCTCGCTTTTGGCTTTGCAAAAATGTGGTCATCAAATTGGTCTTAGCCGCAAGGTGGCACCGATTGGGGCCTCGGCCAACTGGCTGGCCAATTTGTTTGACGCCCCTGCCAAGCTGGCCGAGCTGGCTGGTGCACCCTCTCCTGCTCCCCGACTGGATCGTGATGCTTTGCAGGATTTGCTGACCTGCAAGGACCGGCATTTTATCAAATGGGATGCCCGGCTGGGCAATGCCATGGCTGGCAAGAATGACAGCGTCAGATGGTTTGATTTTGAGCATTGCGGATCTCGGGATCCGCTGGATGATCTGGCTTGGTTCTTTGGGGATGAAACCCTTGACAATGCTCTGGTGCAGGATGACTGGATCTTTGAAGAGATCCTGCCGCATTTTTGCAAACATCGCCCTGTGCGCGAAGGTCAGCGTTATCTCCGAGTGATGGGCGTTTTGCATATGTGCATTCGGCTTTCCGTCCTTCTTGGCCGCAAGCAAGGCAGATTGTGGTGGGATCGCACTGATTGTCTCAATCAGGATTGTGCCATGGTCACCAAAGAGGCTTTTGAGAGCTTGTGCGCACGCACGGCTCTATGGGCTGAACAAGATGCTCTGACGCGCCCGCTTGCTTTCTGGCTGAAAGAGGTGCCAGACGCCATCCAGACGGAGAAGAAAGCGCAGATTGGTCCTGTGACCATTCACTTCAGATAAAAGCCTGATTGCGCTGATTGCAAAGCCTTGATCGTAAATGTTTTTTTACCTTACCATTAAAAAGCCTTACATCTTCTTGCCATTCCCGTGTTCTGACTATCCCTATCATTGCATTGGGTAAAATCGATTAACGCAATATTAGACTCACTCTCCTAAACTTGGGCCAATCTATTTGTGAAAGAGAGTAAGATGCTAGACACAATTGCAGATTTGGCACGAGAAAAATCCAGCGACAAGCGACGTGAATTGCTTGGCAAGGTCGCGGATCTCTTCTTTGATGGAGCAGAGCATCATACCCAACAAGAAGCCCTGATCTTTCGCGATATCGTCATGAAAATGCTGGATGAAGTGGATCTTGACGGGAGAGCCGAATTTTCGCAACGCGCAGCACCCCGTGCAGATTTGCCGGCCGATGTCGCCCGTCAATTGGCACAGGATGAAGTGGAAGTCGCCGGGCCAATGCTTCAGCATTCACCGGTTTTGACCGATGATGATTTTGTCGAATTTTCCCAGAAACTGTCTCCAGCCCATCTTGTTTCCATTGCCCAGCGTGATCGTTTGAGTGGCACGGTTACGGATGCCCTGATTGAAAATGGCACCCGCGAAGTCTGGCATAAAGTGACGCAAAACCAAGGCGCCGAGATTACCGAAACCGGCTTTACCAAACTGGTTGACAATGCAGCAGATGACGCCATTTTGCAGGCAAGCCTGTGTTCACGGCCCGATATTCCGGCAAGTGTTGCAGAGCATTTGCTCCCCTTATTGCCAGAAGAAGGCAAACGACGTCTGGCATGGCTGTTTGAACATGCAGCAGAGGAAGCAGAGGCTTTGGTCGGGCAGGCTCAGGAAGCCATGGTCAAGGAAAAGCTGGCGGGCAAAAGAGGGCGTATTGAGACCAAAATTCTGATCAAGGATGTCAAAGCCGGGGCTATGGATTTTTCTGCGGCTTTGGATCATCTGATTGAAGGGGATCGCACGCAGGATATAATTCTGGCCTTGTCTGCCATTGCAGAGATTGAGGAAGCGGCTGTTTCTAATGCCTTTTACCAGATCAAGGATGAAGCCATTGCCATTTTGTGCAAATCCACCGATGTTACAGAAGACACCTATGCCCGCCTGATTGGCTTGCGCTGCGATAAATTGCATTTGCCGCAATCCATGGTCGAGCGTAGCTTGGATCGTTATAAGGTGATTGATCTGGGATCGTCCCAGCGGGCCATGCGATTTGTGCAAATGCGCAAAAGCCTTGCCAAAGCCTTGGCATAAATCTATTCAAGCAATCACGATCTTTATAAAAAAGGGCCCTTTTGATGGGCCCTTTTTGTTTGCATTGACTTGTTTCTGCGCACTTATGCTGGTGGAGCCTTGGCGGGTTGCGGCTCTGCCACCTGTTCGGGGCTTAGAACTTCGGCAATCGCTTCGCGGGACAGCTCCCCCTGAATTTCCCCTTCTTCATCCACCACTGGCACAGGATAGTCTGCATTGATGGTTTCAGGCAGGATGTCCTCAAGCACAGCATCGGGGGCAACGATTGGCACATCTTCATAGATTTTTTCGCACAATGCGTCATCGCCATTGTCTTTGCGCACAGCTTCTTCCAGTGCTTCTTGCGAGACAATGCCCTGATAGCCGTCATCGGTGACATGATAGCCATAATCGCCATCAATCTTGCGCATCTGTTTCAAGGCTTCTGAAATGGTATCAGCTGCGATGCGGCAAATTTGCGGCTGCATCACGGTTTCCACTGTCAGGGCGCGGGCGCGGTTCACATCGCGCACAAAGGCTTCCACATAATCGGTTGCCGGATTGAGCAGGATTTCTTCGGGCTTGTCATCCTGCACCAATTCCCCGTCTTTGAGGATGGCGATGCGGTTGCCCAAATGCAGGGCTTCATCCAGATCATGGGTGATGAAGATGATGGTCTTATGGAGCTTTTCCTGCAATTCGATCAATTGATCCTGCATTTCAGAGCGGATCAGCGGATCAAGCGCCGAGAAGGCTTCATCCATGAGCAGAATTTCTGCATTGGTTGCCAAAGCCCGCGCCAAGCCGACCCTTTGTTGCTGGCCCCCTGACAACTGGCTTGGATATTGCTTTTCATATCCGGCAAGGCCCACAGTTTCCAGCCATTCAACGGCGCGATCTTCTGCTTCCTTGCGCGACACCCCTTGTACGGTCAGACCATAAGAGGCATTTTCCAAAACGGTGCGGTGCGGCAACAGGCCAAAGCGCTGGAACACCATTGACATTTTATGCCGACGGAATTGCTCCAATTCATTGGGATTGAGGGTCATGACATCGGTGCCATCCACCAGAATTTGCCCCTCGGTTGGGTCAATCAGCCGGTTAAAATGGCGAATCAAGGTCGATTTCCCTGATCCTGACAGCCCCATAATGACGGAGATATCCCCGCGCTTGATGGTCAGATTGATGTCTTTGAGGCCAAGCGTATGGCCGGTTTTGGCCAGAATTTCGTCCTTTGACAGACCTTCATGCACCAAAGGCATATGCTTTTGCGCGTCTGGCCCAAAAAGCTTGTAGAGACCTTTGACCTCAATGAGGGTGGCATTTTCCTGCTCACTCATTAGTGGGCCCCTTTCAAATGTTTCTGGCTGCGTTTTGCATAGGCCTGACTGACGCGATCAAAGATAATGGCAAGGGCAACGATGGCCAGACCATTGAAAAGACCAAGGGTAAAATACTGGTTGGTAATGGATTTCAGCACCGGTTGGCCAAGACCTTTGACGCCAATCATCGAGGCGACCACAACCATGGCAAGGGCCATCATGATGGTTTGGTTGATGCCAGCCATAATGGTGGGCATGGCCAAAGGCAGTTGAACCTGAAACAAGCGCTGGCTTTTGGAGGCCCCAAAGGAGGTTGCCGCTTCCAGCACTTCCTTATCCACCAGTCTGATGCCAAGATTGGTAAGGCGGATCACCGGGGGAATGGCATAAATCACCACTGCAATCACGCCAGGAATTTTGCCAATGCCCAGCAACATAACCACCGGGATCAGGTAAACAAAGGCAGGCATTGTCTGCATGATATCGAGAATGGGCGTGACAATGGACTGGATCCGGTCAGAACGCGCCATGGCAATGCCGATAGGGATGCCTATAAAAATGGAGAGGATGGTACAGACCGTAATGATGGACAGGGTCCGCATTGTGTTGTCCCACATGCCAAAATAGCCAATGAGCAACAGAGATATGATGACACCCACCAGCAATTTGACCGATCTGGAAGCGCTATAGACGATGCCGCCAATGACCAGAACAATGATGGGCCATGGGGTGGCCAACAGCAATTTTTCAAACCAGATCAGGAAAACCAGCAGCGGATCAAAAAAGCCTTCGATTGCATCCCCATATTCGCGGGAGAAACTGCGATAGGCTCCATCCAGTGTTTTTCGTATCTGAACAAGGCCTGCCCGTTCCATTTGCGGG
>JAOXSG010000069.1 GCA_025800105.1 Cohaesibacter sp.
GCCAATTGGGAGCATGGCAAAACGCTGACAGACAAAACACTGGCTGTGGCGCGTCAGGCCGGTGATGCCTATATGATCCCTTATGGTTTCTATTTGCGCGCGATGTTTTATAATAAAAAGCTCCTGGCAGAAGCAGGAGTAGACGGCCCACCTGCCACGATGCAAGACTTTATGGATGCATCGCAAAAGGTGTCAAAACTTCCGGGCAAATCCGGTTATTGTCTGCGTGGTGGCCCGGGCGGCACCAATGGCTGGATCATGATGGCCGCGGCTATGAATGGCTCCAATGAATTTTTCACCAAAGATGGCAAAAGCCGGATCAATGAGCCCGGTTCTGTGGAAGGCATTCAGTTTCTTCTCGATCTCTATCAAAAGGATTATGCCCCCAAAGACAGTGTTAATTGGGGCTTTAATGAGATTGTAGCCGGTTTTTATTCTGGCACATGTGCTTTTCTTGATCAAGATCCCGATGCGTTGATTGCGATTGCAGAGCGGATGCCTGCTGAAGATTTTGCCGTTGTGCCGATGCCAACCGGGCCCTCAGGCCAAGCCTTTCCAACGATTGGCTTCTCTGGTTGGTCTGTGTTTAAGACCACCAAACATCCAGATGAAG
>JAOXSG010000574.1 GCA_025800105.1 Cohaesibacter sp.
AATGTTTGGCGAAATATAATTCCAGTTGCGAACCCTGGAAATCCAAGGGCAATAGGTGTAACAGATGCAACATATCCTTGTATTAAAGCCAGTACTTTGGGTTCAGTCTTGCAGCAGAATGACGGCAAGAAGCATGTGTTAAGTGGAGTTTGGCTAGCAAGGTGGAAAATGTTGGAACATTTCCGTCGCCCGCTGCGGAAAATATGCATTATTTTCCGTCGCACAATCACAGGGTCCCAAACTACTCACTAGCCAGCAGTTCCAACTCTCTCTGGTACAGTTGGAAAAGGCTAGCAAATTGCTTTTTTTCAATACTAGAAGAAAAGGAAATCAAGAGTATAGTTTGCATGATTTCTGGGTCTTTAAAGGCACCGGTGGGCTATTTGTGTCCGGTGGATGAAGGCCCCGGCCCGGGGAAACTTGCCCGGGTCGGCGGCCACAGGCGCCAGCCTGTTTTAATCCGGCGATGCACAAGGCATCTGATGCCGGGCATATTGAACCGCATGGCATGCGGCGTTGCCTTAGCTTTAGCTATAGGGGGAGGCGCCAAGTGCCGCCG
>JAOXSG010000093.1 GCA_025800105.1 Cohaesibacter sp.
TTGCCATGGAAATGGATAGACAGATTGGGCAAGGCATCTTGCAGATGATGGGCAAAGAAGCCCGGCTCCAGACTAAGGCCATCTTCGCGCGGCGCAACAAGATCGGGATTGGCCACCACAACAGGGCGCGGATTGGCGGCCAGACTATGCAACAGCATGGTCTGTTTCATGCGCGACCAGCCAGAGCTGGAGAGAAACAAAAAGCCATCGACCTGATCATAATCGGCGCCATTGACATCCAACTGGGAATTGGCAACGCTAAGCTGTCCCGGATGATAATCTTCAGACCCAATCACCCCCCAATGGGCGACCTGATCAAAGGCGCTCAAATGCTGTTCGCAAACATTGCGGCTTGAAATCAATTCTTCTGGCGAAAAATCAAAGCCAAGCATTTGAAATTTCTTGATCGTCTGATCCATGGTGTAGGAGGCGGCATTCGTTAGCACAAACAGGCGTTTGCCCATGGTGCGCAACGCATCAATACGCGCCCGTGCCCCTGCAATGGGTGCCTCACCAATATTCAAAACACCAAAGGCATCAAACACAAAGACATCAAATTGATCTGCCAAAGCACCAAGATCCGGCGCTTTGACACTTTTCTGTGGGGCAGGAGCCAGAGCCTCGCAGTAAGACGCGATCGATATATCCTGTCGTTTAAAACCGGGCAGACGCGCACGAATTGCCTCATAACGGGCAAAGGCGTCCTCGGTTGAAAGAGCGGGATACATATCAAATCTCCTAGCGTTAGCGCTGATCTTGCGCCAGCCAATGACAGCCTTTTTCCAACAACAGGCGCTGAAC
>JAOXSG010000578.1 GCA_025800105.1 Cohaesibacter sp.
GTACCAATGAGCCGATTGGCGAGGACCTCTGTGCTAGATCTGTGGTTATGAACGAAAGTGGGGATCTGGACCATTCCTTTATGCTGACTGTACTGTGGTTGCGGATCGATACATTTGCTGTGTGGTGACGCGGGATTCTTGCTCGCCCACTGCACGTTGATTGTAACGTGTTGTTGTGAACCGTGCACTTCGGTGCTGTGTGTGCAGACTCTGACTCTGTCTCTCCTTACACCACCTTGTTGATCAAGGGGACGGTGCTTGTGTGTGTTGTCGCGATTTTGCAGTAAACTGTGTATCGTTGGGAACTCGCGATTTATCAGTATCGACAGCACCGGTCTTGTGGCGGCGGATACGCTCGACCACAAAAGCACGCATCTTACAAAGTGGTTTCGGAGCAAGGCAAGGTATCGCAAGCGTGTGGGAGAGAGAGTGTTGGAAAGGGGCGAGTTGAAGAGCAAACGAAGTGGAGTATTGTCCCTCAAAGCGGGGTTGTGGAAAACAAGCATCTAAGCTGGAACCAAGCTCGCTGGAGGAAGTATCAGTTTTGAGGACGACCAAGGCCTAT
>JAOXSG010000052.1 GCA_025800105.1 Cohaesibacter sp.
GCGTAATCTTCTGACCATGAAACTTGCCGGTAATTCCATTCAAGATCTAGAAAATTTCCGCGACAAATATCAATATATTTTGACAACCATTCCAGTTGCAGAGCTTCCAAGACCCCAGACCATGTATAACCATTTGATGGACGAGTTTGAGAGATGCACAGTTTTGGCCCCTAAGATCACAAAGTCTAGGGAGGCACCTGCTGGACATAGGAGAAAGACCAGTGAATGGCTTTGGAAACAAGTTGAATTAGCTATTTCCTTGGAGCAACAAAAGAAGAATAGGATTGAGTTCGACAAACAATTGAAGCTCAAACCCCAAGTGATTTCTTCGACAACTCCAACTCCCAATGTTCCAGCTAATGCTGCACCAACAAAGGCTGCTCCAACTGTGAAACCTCCCAAGCCCGACAAACCACCAAAGAAAACCAAGAAAGAAAAGAAGAAGGAGAAAGCAGAGGCGGAAGCCGCAGCACTTGCAACAACCGCAAAGGCCAAGGCGAAGGCACCAAAGGTGAAACCACCACCTGTGCCCAAGCGACCTGCAACTCCTAGAAC
>JAOXSG010000110.1 GCA_025800105.1 Cohaesibacter sp.
GCCACCAGCAGACGATCGCACCAGGAATCGGATGCTGGGTAACACGCGGCATCTACCCACGGCGATCTGGTTGTTATTCCTCATACTTCTCTCCACCAAAGTCCAAGCTATTCCCCGAACCGTCCAATACACCAACCTGAACAAGATGGCAAATCTTTGGAAGGCAACAGCCACAACATGGGGACCACCAACACATACACAGCCACAACACAACATGCCACAGTTTGACTGGCAACAGCACCTACAATGGACACTACGACACTACGCAGATGGGACTAAACCCAAACCTATCGATCCCACAATACACTGGGCGATCGAACAACAACAAGCAATTCCCAACATTGTCACAGTTCGCATGGACATCCTGGCGGAAATCAACACAATGACAGCCGAATGGGAAGATACCACAGAGGGTTGGTACAACACTCTACCCAAACACTGCCAAGCAGCATACAAACAGCCAGACATGATTACACAGATACCAGTCTTACATCACCTTCTCACCACCATCAACTATCCACACGCAGATATCCTTTACAGTGAACTCACCCAAGGCTTCCCATTGATTGGCGACCTGCAACCAGGACTGAACTGGAAAGTCAGAACAGACACCAAGTACATCGACACACAAAGCAGACAAGAACTTCACGCATACAACAAACAATACATCATCAAGAAGCTTCATCAAGGTCAACTTGACGCACACTGGAAATTGATGGCAGATGAGATTGCCAAAGAAGTATCCATGGGCAGAATGGACGGCCCATTCCAACAACCTGAATGGTGGCCTAAAAAGGCAGTGCCACTGCCTCACCACAATCACACTCAACAACTGAAACCTCTACCACACGCAGATCCAGTCATAGCAATGGCATTTAGCATCGAACAGACAGGTTCAGATGGCAA
>JAOXSG010000121.1 GCA_025800105.1 Cohaesibacter sp.
GGGTCTCGGGATGAAGACCGTCCACGGTGAAGGTGGTACCAGGAACGTGAAACTCGCCTGCGTTGCGTACGTGTTGGATGTGGGAGCGGGTGATGGGAAGAGATTGGTTGAGGGTCAGATGCGTCTGAGCTTGTTGACGAAGTAGGTGATCGCACCAGGTCAGCCATTCGAGGGCCACTTGGGATTGATTGACTTGGTTGCGCCATCCGCCGACGGGTTCACTGGCCAGACTGTTGGGGATCATTCGATTCATGCGAAGATCTCGATTGCAAGCGGAGGCGATGGTCATGTGATCAAAGGGGTTGAACCCCGTTTGGGCTTCAAACACCCGTTTGAAAGTCAGACAGCCCTCTTTGAGGAGACGCACATCCGATTCGCAGTAGGTCACCAATTCTTGTTGGAAGTCAAAGACCCCTTGGTTGTCGGATTGTTCCTTGTGCCAGGCTTCAAACTTTGACCTGCCTTCGGAGGACATGGTTTCGGGCATGTAGTAGTCGATGGCAG
>JAOXSG010000133.1 GCA_025800105.1 Cohaesibacter sp.
CAAGTCCCCTGTATACCTTATACCCCAAAACCCTGACCGACCGAAATCACATTTAAGTTTGTCAATGAGTTTGTTTGTTTGTTTGACATCGACGTCTATAAATGCATTGAAAAAGCGCTGGAAGAATTTGCATCGCCCAGAATTCCACTGTTTTTCGCGACATGTACTTACAGTGCTCAATTTTGTATGAGCCGGCATAAAATGTAATGAGTGCGGGAAGCCCGCGCCTTCTTTCATAGCGTTTCATCAACTAATTCATGTGTTGATGTTTCATTTTGCTTGATAGACTGTCAAAGCCGAAGGTCGAAACTTTTTTTGAAATGTTTTATTGTAGAAAACTGGTTTAATTGTGGTGTTTTGGGAGCGAAAGCTTTGCCCGAGTGAGTCACACTCCATTGCTCGCAAACGGCTTTCGGGCTTACTCTCTAAGCACTGACCGCTTAAACACAGTCCTGACTATTCAGTTCACATTGAAAGATGAGTGAACTCAGGGCGACAAAGATAAAACGTTATTTTTTTTAAACAGTTCTTGAAAAACAGTCGGTTTTAGCTGAACAAACGCGCG
>JAOXSG010000135.1 GCA_025800105.1 Cohaesibacter sp.
ATGCCATCCAGACGCACAGACAATTGCTCTTCTGTATTGAGCAAAGTGCCATGCACGATGGTGTCAGCACCCAATTGCTCCACCACATCCACATGGGCAGAGAATTGTGCATCATGAGATCCGGCAAGATGCAAATGTTCAGGACGCACACCAGCCTTGAGCGATTTGCCAGCCAGATTTTCTGCGCCCGATGCCGCTGTGATCACATCACCATTGGACAGGGTCATGCTTTTGCCATCACCACCACAAACAGCATCCAGAATATTCATGGCAGGGGAGCCAATGAAGCCCGCTACAAACAGGGTTTGCGGTTTGTCATAAAGATCAATAGGAGAGCCAAATTGCTCGACATTGCCGCCATTAAGAACCATCAAGCGATGGCCCAATGTCATGGCCTCTACCTGATCATGGGTGACATAAACGGATGTGATGCCAAGGCGCTCTTGCAGCTTTTTGATTTCCAGACGCATCTGCACGCGTAATTTTGCATCCAGATTGGACAAAGGCTCATCAAACAAAAAGACGCTAGGCTCGCGCACAATCGCCCGGCCCATGGCAACGCGCTGACGCTGACCGCCGGAAAGCTGGCGCGGCGCACGCTGCAAATAGGGGGTGAGTTCTAAAATTTGAGCTGCTTCTTCGACCCGGCGCTTGATCTCGGCTTTGGGAAGCCCGCGAATTTTCAAGCCATAGGACATATTGTCAAAGACGCTCATATGCGGATAAAGCGCATAATTTTGAAACACCATGGCAATGTCGCGCTGGGACGGTTCCAGATTATTGACGACCTTGTCGCCAATACGAATTGTGCCGTCAGTGACGCTTTCTAACCCGGCAATCATGCGCAACAAAGTCGATTTGCCACAACCGGACGGACCAACGATGACAACAAATTCGCCATCTTTGATTTCCCCGTCAATGCCATGAATAACTTCGGTGGGACCATAAGCCTTGCGGATATGTTCAAGTGCAATTTTAGCCATTGCTTATACCTGTTTTGTCAAACGCGCTTATGCGCTTATTTTTCGGTTTCCGTCAGGCCTTTGACGAAGAGTTTCTGCATACCAATGACCACAAAGACCGGCGGCACCATGGCCAAAAGCGCAGTCATCATAATGATATTCCATTGCGGGGATTGCTCGGCTGCTTCCAGCATTTGCTTGATGCTCATCACAATGGTGGTCATGGATGTATCGGTGGTCACCAGCAAAGGCCACAGATATTGGTTCCAGCCAAAGATGAACATGATCACAAACAGGGCCGCGATATTGGTGCGTGACAGGGGCAGCAAAATATCCCAGAAAAACCGCATCGGCCCCGCACCATCAATCCGCGCACTTTCCAGCAATTCATCAGGAATGGTCAAAAATACCTGACGGAACATGAAAGTCGCAGTCGCCGAGGCAATCAGCGGAATAGACAGGCCCCAATAGCTGTTCAGCAAACCAAGATTGGCCACCACCTCGAAGGTGGGCAGAATACGCACTTCAACCGGCAACATCAGGGTGATGAAAATCATCCAGAAAAAGGTCATGCGAAACGGGAATTTGAAATAGACGATAGCAAATGCAGAAATCAGCGAAATCGCAATCTTGCCAATGGAAATCATCAAGGCCATGGCCAAACTGTTGAGCAGCATTAGCCAGACCGGCGCATTTTCCGTGCCACTCAGGCCCGCGCCAAACAGAGTACGTTCCAGATTGACGAAAAACTGATCCCCCGGCCAAAGCGGAATCGGGCTTTGGACCATGCGGATTTCGTCATGGGTCGATGCCACAAAGGTAATCCAGATCGGCAGGGCAATCATGAAAATGCCCAAAATGAGCATCACATGCGTGAAAAAGGTCACGATTGGTCGATTCTCAATCATTAATATTCGACCTTTCTTTCAACATAGCGGAACTGAATAACCGTCATGGCAATAACAAGGATCATCAAGATGACAGACTGTGCAGCAGAGCCGCCCAAATCCAGCCCGACAAAGCCGTCATTGAACACTTTATAGACAAGGATGGTGGTGGAATTGGCAGGTCCGCCCTGTGTCACCGCATGGATGATGCCAAAGGTTTCAAAGAAGGCATAAACCACATTGATCACCAGCAAGAAGAAGGTGGTTGGCGAGATCAGCGGGAAAATAATGGTTGAGAAGCGTTTGATCGGCCCCGCACCATCAATGGCCGCCGCTTCAATCACAGATTTTGGAATGGACTGCATAGCCGCAAGATAAAACAGGAAATTATAGGCAACCTGTTTCCAGGCCGCAGCCATAATCACCAGCGCCATGGCTTGAGAGCCATTGAGATAATGGTTCCAGTCTATGCCAAAGGCCTGCAAAAAATACGGGAAAATGCCCAAAGTCGGATTGAACATAAACACCCAAAGCGCACCGGCCAGAACCGGCGCAATCGCATAGGGCCAAATCAAAAGCGTGCGATAGAAGGTGGCCCCTTTGACCACCCGATCGGCAAAACCGGCCAGCACCAGCGCAAAAGACATCGACAAAAAAGCAACCGCCGCAGAGAAAAAAGCCGTGCGCAGGAAGCTGTCTATATAATGATCGTCTTCAAACAGAAGTTGGAAATTTTCAAACCAGACAAATTCGGAACCCAGACCAAAGGCATCTTCAATCAGAAAAGACTGATACAGGGCCTGACTGGCAGGCCAGATGAAAAACACAAGAGTGATTAGGATCTGCGGCGCCACCAGCAAATAGGGCAGGGGAGACGCTGGAAAATGTACGCGCTTTATCATGAAGGGCTCCAGATATGCGAGAACATCCCGGCATCATTGGACGCCGGGATGCAAGGATCAAAGATCAGACTTATTTCGCTGTGCGCTCAAATTTACGCAGCAGGCCGTTGCCGCGCTTGGCCGCATCATCCAGAGCGGTTTTTGCATCTTTGGAGCCACTCCAAAGCGCTTCCAGCTCTTCATTGATGATGTCACGAACCTGAACAAAGCTACCAAACCGCAGACCGCGAGAAGCAGGGGTTGGTGCATTCAGGCTCAACTGCTGAATAGCGGTGTCGGTGCCAGGATTTTTGTCATAAAAGCCCTGTGTCTTGGACAGCTCATAAGCAGGAGTTGTAATCGGCACATAGCCGGTTTCCTGATGCCACCATGCCTGAACCTCTGAAGAAGACAGATAGGTCATGAATTTGGCAACGCCTTTATATTCTTCGCTCTCATGACCTTGCAAAACCCAAAGGGTCGCGCCGCCAATGATAGAATTTTGTGGCTTTTCAGCAATATTGGTGTCCAGAGGCAGCATGGTCTGGCCAAAATCGAATTTCGCCTGACCTTTGATGGAGCCAAAATAGGCTGAGGAATTCATCCACATGCCACACTCACCATTGGTGAACAAAGGCAGGGAATCGCCACGGCGACCGCCATAAACGAACTGCTTGTCTTTTGACATGGCCGCAATATCGTCAAGACGGGCAGCAACCTTGTCATTGTTGAAGGTAAATTCTGTATCGAAACCGGCAAAGCCATTTTCCTTGGTGCCCATTTCCATATTGTGCCATGCAGAGAAATTCTCGATCATGACCCAAGATTGCCAACCAAAGGACAGGCCGCATTTCATGCCACTGTCAACCAGTTTCTTGGCCGCCACTTTCACATCAGCCCATGTCTTTGGCACATCAGCGCCGGCTTTTTTCAAGGCATCCCGGTTATACCACAAAACAGGCGTAGAGCTGTTAAACGGCATGGACAGCAGCTCACCCTTTGGTGTCTGATAATAGGAGATAACCGCAGGCAGGAATTTGGATTTGTCGAAAGCCTCACCAGAGTCAGCCATCAGTTTTTCAACTGGATATACGGCGCCTTTAGCGGCCATCATGGTGGCGGTGCCAACTTCGAAAACCTGAACAATATGCGGCTGCTCTTTCGCACGGAAAGCAGCAATTGCAGCAGTCATTGTTTCGGTATAGTTGCCTTTATAGACAGGGACAACTTTATAATCAGATTGGCTTGCATTGAAATCATTGGCGATTTTATTGACGCGCTCACCATTGGTGCCGCCCATCGCGTGCCACCACTGAACTTCGGTTGCAGCCAGTGCCGGAGACGCCAAGCCTGCCATCATGCTGGCACCCAGCAGACAGGCAATTTTGCGAGACATTTTCATCTTCATCGTCCTTTGCTCATTCGAGACAAATGTAAATTTCACTCTCCCCCCATGAAATGCCTTTCGCCTTCAAAGAGAGCCAATTGCAATCCTTGGTCAGACGGGGATGCCTGTTGCCTTGGCTTAAAGGCAATCCCGCGGTTGACTTGCGCAGGAGAGATGCGCTTGAGCAGGCATATGCCATGCCAGTCAGACCAGACAGGTCATAGCTTATTAGGAGAAAAAAATAATTCAAATGAATTTTTTTCGCAAATACCATAACATTGTGTTATAAATAAAAGAAGTCATAAAGATTCAAGAAGATACCTTTGGGTATAAGTCGGGGAATTTCGACCAATGCTTCAAGTCAGACAATTGGAAGCCTTCCGCACCGTGGCCCTGACGGGCAATGTAACCCTTGCAGGTCAACAACTTGGCATCTCACAACCAGCGGTAAGTCGCCTCATTAACTCTCTGGCCCAGACCTTGGGTTTCCCCGTTTTGGTGCGCGAGGGCGGACGCCTTGTCCCAACCCATGAAGCCCGCTTTTTACTGGATGAAATTGACCGGGTGATGGCCGGATTGCGCAATATTGAGCAAATGTCCAAGGAAATTCATCAGCGTAAAGTGGGCCATGTTCGCGTTGCCTGCCTGCCGGGCTTTGCCACCACCCATTTGCCCGGTGTGATTGCTCAATTTTTAAAAGAACGCCCCGGTGTGACACTGGCGCTGGAGCCAGATCGCCCGGAACGGATCATGGACTGGATCATCTCCCATCAATATGACTTGGGTATTACAGCCGATTATCGCGAGCATCCGGTGATTGAATCCATTCCATTGATGATGCGCACGGTCGCCATTTTGCCCCCCGGCCACCCATTACAGGACAAAGAGCAGATCACGCCAAAAGATCTGGATGGAGAACCATTCATCCATACCCGCCGTGTCAGTCATTTTTTCAATTTGGTGAAAACGGCCTTCGATGCCAGCGGAGCGCGCCTGAATTCTCTGATTGAAACGCGACAATTTGGTGCGGCTTGCCGCATCGTTGCGTCTGGTGTTGGCGTTAGTGTGGTTTCCATCATCGATGCGCTGGAATATGAAAAGGAAGGACTGATCATCAAACCCTTTGCCCCCATCATCCCCCATGAGGTCCATATACTCTATCCAACCCATACCCCCCGTTCCATGGTGACCATGGAATTCATTGATATGTTTGTCAGCTCCCTGAACGAGTATCAGATAAAATCTGCCAAACGATCATAGCGCGATGAGAACGGCCATAAAAAAGATATATCCGGCTCTGCCTTTACCTGTCTGTGATTGAGCAATGCCTTGCGCACAATGACAATTTGCCGCTGCATCTTATTTGCAACTGGCTTGACGTTTATCAAAAGATGATTGTAGTTTTCATAATATATATTAAGCCAAGGCCCTGAGCCTAAGGCTTGACCTGCCTTCCCGTCTTTCGAGGACCAATTTCATCTTGTTATGCAAGGAGATCACTATGATCACACGTCGGTCCTTTCTTGGCTATTCTTCTGCTTTTCTTGGCTCTGGCCTTCTGCTAGGGGCAGGAGGGTCTCTGGCCAGTGCTGCGGCTAACAATGCGCTCACACTCTATGGCCCACCTGTTGGCCCATCGGTTACCTTGGCTTATATGGCAAAACAGGGCCTGTTGAACGAGAGAGCAGGCGGCCCTGTCGGCTTCGAAATTTATAAATCCCCCGATGTGCTGCGCGCCAACTTCATTTCAGGCGACTGGAAGCTGGCTGTGACTCCATCCTATGTGGCTGCCAATCTGGCCAATAAGGGATTGCCGGTAAAAATGCTCAATATCATGACATGGGGTATGCTCTATGTACTGAGCTATGATCAGGCCATTCAAAAGCCTGAAGATCTGGCAGGTGAGACAGTGGGCATGTTCTTTCGCAATGATATGCCCGATCTGGTTTTTGGTCGCGTCATGGAAGAAAAGGGCCTGAAAGTCGGCAAAGACTATAAACTGCATTATGTAGGCACTCCCTTCGAAGCCCTACAATTGCTGCTCTCTGGCCGGATCAAACATTGTGTTTTGCCAGAGCCAGCTGCAACAGCGGGTCTGGTCAAAGGCAAAAAACTGGGCAAGACGCTTCATCGCTCGCTGGATTTGGCCAAGGAATGGGCATCAGTCACAGGGGGGCAAGGGCGCTTCCCTATGGCCGGGACAATGGTGCATCAGGATTTGCTGGATCAAAACCCGCAATTGATTGAAGAATTTCATGACAGCGCCGGGCGTGGCACAAAATGGGTGCAGGAAAATCCCATGGAAGCAGCCAAAATTGCGGCGCAAACCATGCCACTGCCTGCAAAAATCATTGCCAAATCCATCCCGCACACGCATCTGACCACCCAGCGAGCCAGTGACATTCAAGGCGAGTTGGAAACATTTTACGGGCTGTTGGCTGAGAAAAACCCGGCCATCATTGGCGGGGCATTGCCAAAAAGCGATTTTTATTTGTAACCAACCAAATGTGAGGCGCGAGCATGATTGCAAGAACAGGCACTCTCATCGCCAGACTTTGGTCCGGTTGGGGAACGCTGGCCGGTGTCTTTATGATCATTGCCCTTTGGCAACTGGGCTATGAGGCCTTTGGCCCACTGGTTTTGCCAGATCCTCTGGCCTCTTTCTTGCAATTGCTCGCGCTTTTTCAACACTCACAAGGCTTGGACTATATCGCGGTAACAGCCCGGCGCGCCATGACCGGCTTTGCGTTGGCCAGTCTTCTGGGAGCCTGCTTTGGACTGCTGGCCGGATGGTCCAATACGCTTGCCATCCTCTGCCGCCCATTTTTAACCGTCATGCTGGGGGTGCCGCCCATCGCCTGGATTGTACTGGCTCTGCTTTGGTTCGGGGGCAGCGATGGCACGCCCGTCTTCACAGTCTTCATTTCTACCGTCCCTCTGGTCTTTGCCGGGGCTTTGCAGGGCATTCGCATGCGCGATGCAACGCTGGACGAAATGGCCGACAGCTTTCAGATCCCATGGTGGGAGAAAGTCTGGCATGTGCAAATTCCGCAAGTCATCTCCTATCTCTTTCCCGCTTGGGCCACGGCTTTGGGCCTAAGCTGGAAAGTCGTGGTCATGGCAGAATTGCTCTCTTCCAGCGAAGGCATTGGCGCCGGATTGGCCGAGGCACGGGTCAATATTGATACCATCACCACCATGTCCTGGATTGTCGCTGTCGTTGGTCTGCTATTGCTCTTGGAAGGTCTCTTCCTCAATCCGGTCAAAGAACATGTGGAGGGCTGGCGAAATGATGTTTGATCCCCAAAGACTGCCGCCCGAAAAACAAGAAGAACACCAACAACAAAGGCAAGAGCAGGAAAAAGTGACAGTCCCCCAATCGCCTATTCTGAAGGTTAAAGTCACAGATCACCGCTATCACCCGCTTCAACAAGTGCTGGATGAATGCGCACTGGATATTGGCAAAGGCGAAATTGTCAGCCTCATTGGCCCGTCGGGATGCGGCAAATCCACATTTCTTAAAATTGCCGCCGGATTGCTGGAACCAAGCGATGGAAAGGTGCGCTCAAAAGCCGACGAAAGCGCTGTGCTTTTTCAGGAGCATCGCCTGCTACCATGGAAAAGCTTGCGGGACAATATGAGCTTTGGTTTTAAGGGCAGGGCATTATCAGAGGCTGAGAAAAACAGGCGATTGGACAAAGCCGCCAAGATTATGGGCTTTGTGTCCGATGATATGGAGAAATATCCATCAGAGCTGTCCGGAGGGATGCGCCAGCGGGCCGCTCTGGCACGCGCTTTGGTGATTGAGCCGGATATGCTGTTTTTGGATGAACCATTCAGCGCACTGGATATTGGTCGGCGGCGCGAAATGTATCGTCTCTTGCTGGGCGAAGTACGCCAGCGCCATTGCACAGTGCTTATGGTCACCCATGATGTCTTTGAAGCCCTGTCCTTAAGCGATCGGGTCATTGTTATGGCCCCCGATCCGGGATGTTTTCTCAAACAGATCAATGTGCGCATTCCGCTGGACCAGCGCACCCGCCATCTTGTGGCAGATCTGGAAGCGGAGCTGCTGGCCGATCAACAAGTGGCCGATTTATTCAAAATGCAAAATTGGGATCAGGTGCTATGAGCGAGACAGTCATCGAGACCAAAAAGCAAACAATGGTGCAACTGGATTGGATCAATCATCCGCTCTTTTCTGACGGCTTTCGTGTCTTCTTTCCATTGGCGGCACTCAGCGGATTGGGGCTGATCCTTTTTTGGGGTCTAAGCCTGTCAGGCTTGATAGAGCTGGAAACGGCGCTCGATCCGTTGACCCTGCACCGCTATGATATGATTTTTGGTTTTCTGGTCGCTGGCATGGCGGGCTTTTTGACCACCGCTGTCCCATCATGGAGCAAAACAGCCCCTGTTGCGGGTTGGGAGCTGGTGGGCCTTGCTGTGTTTTGGATTGCAGGACGCCTTGCCTTTTGGGCGGCAGGATGGATCCCGACTTGGCTGGCTTTTTCCCTGCATTTTCTGTTTCTGGCAGCTTTGGCTTTGCGCATTCTGCCACCTCTCTGGACGGCCAAAATGCGCCATTTGCTCTGGCCTGTCTCCTTACTGCTCTGCGCCCAAGGCGTCGCCATTCTTGGCTATGTCACAGAGGGCTGGCAGATCTCAGCAACTTGGACCCTGACATTCGAAACCGGACTGATCATGGCGGAAGGGGCCTTTTCCATCATGGTGCTCACCGCCTTGGCCCCCATTTCCACCGTGATCGTCAATCACGCTTTGCAAAGCCGTGACGATGGCGTCAAATTCATTCCGCGCCCGCCTTTCCGCCGGGCCGCCATGATATGCCTGTGTCTTTACGCACTCGCCAGAATGGGCGAGGCCTCACAAGGCCTGCAAGGCTGGCTGGCTCTGGCCGCCGCCTGTTCCATTCTCAATATTTTGCAAGACTGGCATATGCGCGGCGCGCTCTCCACCAGCTTTTCCAGACCACTCTATTGCGTCTATTGGTTCTTGGCCGCAGGGCTTGGTTTGCAAGGATTGGGGCTTTTGGAGCTGTTTCCATATGACGCCTTGATGGCAGGGCGGCATATGCTCTTCATCGGTGGCTTTTCTTTGACCACCTTGATGGTGCTCATCATTGCTGGAACCCGCCATACAGGCCGCCCCCTTGATATGAAGCCACTGTTTCGGCTATCCATTTGGGCCTTGATTGCAGCCTGTCTTGCGCGTTCCATCCTACCTTTGCTCTTTGATGAAATCGACTGGATGATGATGGCATGGCTGGCTTTTGCGATCAGTTTTGGCAGCTATCTGATCCAGATTTTGCCTTGGGTCCTTGCGGAGAATGAAAATGACTAGTCTTGCCCAAAGCTTTTCCCTGCAAGCGACATTCTCTCTTGGCTTTCGCCCCTTTTATTGGGCCGGGGCGTCTTATGCCGTAATTAGCCTGCTGCTCTGGACGGGCTATTTGCTGGATGTGATTGAGCTAAAAGGCCCATTTGATGGCCTTATGTGGCATGCTCACGAGCTGATTTTTGGATTTGCTGTTGCCATTCTGGTCGGCTTTCTGTTCACCGCCGTCAAAAACTGGACGCGCCTGCCAACACCAACAGGCTTATCCTTGGCGGCTTTGCTATGCCTGTGGGCGGCAGGGCGATTGATGCTGATTTTTGGATCAGGCCCATTGGTTCCAATCATTGATCTGCTTTTTCTGCCGCTGGCAGCGCTTGGCATTGCCATTCCGCTGATCAAAAGCGGCAATCGGCGCAATTATTTCACCTTTCTTTTGATGCTGGTCCTAACGCTTGCCAATGGCGGATTTTATGCCGTGGCCTATGGCTGGCTAGAGATCGAGGCCAGCACTTTGTTTGTACTGGCCGTTGATGTCTTTGCGATGTTTATCACCATCATTGGCGGGCGGATTATCCCGCTTTTCACCAACAATGCCACCGGCAGCAAACGCGCCCAGCGCCACCCAAAGCTGGAATATGCGATTGTGACAGCCATGGCGCTGCTGTTGGTCTCAGATATGTTCTATGGCATCTCAGATCAAATGGCATTGCCAAGAGCTGTGTTGTTGTTGGCTTTAACCGCGCTGCATACAGCAAAAATAGCCTGTTGGCGGCCTCATATCACCCGCACTGAGCCAATGTTGTGGATTCTGCCCGTGGCCTATAGCTGGCTCCCCATTGCCTTTCTGCTAAGAGCTTTGTCATTGCTGGGGGCACCCATCGACCAGATCCTGGCCTTGCATGCTCTAACGGCCGGGGCCATGGGTGGCATGATGCTGGCCATGATGACACGATCCTCTCTTGGCCATACCGGGCGCAAGATCATTGCCGGAAAAGCCGAAAGCCTCATCTTTATCCTGATCACATTGGGGGGCATCATCCGTGTGATCGCTCCCATTCTCTTGCCGCAATATTATCTGTTGGAAATTGCCCTGTCCGCTCTTCTCTGGAGTGTGGCCTTTGGCCTCTTTTGTATTGTTTACTGGCCTATTCTAACGCGACCAAGGCTCTAAAGGATCGCGTAAGAAGACACCAATTGACGAAAGTCAAATATATTTGAATTTATGATAAAATATTGAAAAATAAATTATTTTACTGCGTCAATTTGTCCGTCGACTCATCTGTATTTTATTTGGAATCTATTATACAACTTTATCAAAGTTGAAGATATGCATCACCAATTGATGCTGCATCCAGATAAGCGAGACGGCAATGTCCCCGACAATGAATGTGAAAAAACATCAATATATGCTAATGATAGGCATTAGCATTTTTGGCTTGATGGGAAATTCCCAAGATCTTTTGGCGGGCGATTTTATTGACACTGCCTCCATGAAGCGCCATGCGGTTGGTGAGCCACCTGCTGTGCCTTCTCCATTGCAATTGTTGCTGGCAAAACCAGCCATGCAATTTCGTCACGATGATCAATTGCCAATCACAAATGGAGTTGAAGAAGATGTCGCCAAGGCCAATCGCATGGTCAAGGTCATGGGGGGTTATAATGGCGATGGCAATGTCAAGACAGCCGCCTCGCAAGCCCGGCTGATGGCACCGGGCATCGTGGTGCTGGCCGGTCTACGCTATGATCAGGCAGACGATTATGACGATGCCAATGGCGATGAAGTCACATTCGGTTACAAGCGCGATACAGAGCAATTGGTCATTCAATGGATGCCCAATCCCGGCGGCAAAGTAAAATTGGTTGGCGTGCGCGATGTGATCAAGGATGATCTGCAACCCCACCATGCCATGGATGTTGCCAATACCACACGCTATGTTGGAAAGCTCAGCTTCGAACAAGCATTGGATGGTGAAACGCTCAAAGGTTTCTCTCTCCATGCCGCATCCAAAAATGTTGAGCGCGAGCCAGACAATTACAGCAATCGCAATGACGGCAATCCCAAAAACAATATGCGGGCCCTGACAAAACGCCATATTGTCGAGGGCGGTGCCAAATTAAAGCTCAATCTCAACGGATGGCAGACCATCGCAGCGCTTAATGGTGGTTGGGACAATCATGACGCCCGTCGATATAACGAGTCCGCTGGCGGTTTGATCAATGCCATCAAACTCCCTGACATTACCCGTACCACAATGGGCCTGGCGCTGGATAGTAAACGCAAATTTGACAATGGGGTGATGGTGCAGGCGGGGCTTCGCTATGATTATCTCCATGCCAATCCTGAGGCTGTTCACCAAACTGGCCAAATGAAAACCCCTCCAGGCGCTCCGGCAAAACAGGTTGCCATGGCAAAAGCCTTTAATCTGTCACCCGCCGCGCTTTACGGACAATATTATGGGGCCAGTGGCGATTTTGAGCGCAATGATCATAATATTTCGGCGCGTTTGCGCCTCAGCAAAACCGCCATGGACAAACGCTTCTCTGTCTTTGGCGATGTGAGCCGCAAAATGCGCTCTCCCGACAATATCGAAGCCTATCATGCTGTCACCAATCCCAACCCGGCAGGCCGCTGGATTGGCAATCCAAATCTTGACCCGGAAGCCCATCATAAGGCTGAACTGGGCTTTGTCTGGACAGGTGCCCATTATCAAGGCTATGGCGATTTGGGCATGAATGCCGATGGTCCTTTCAGCGCTGACAATATGAAAATCAGCCTGTCCGGCTATGTCGATGCCGTCGACAATTTCATCACATTTGACCGGGCTCATGGCCAGTCAGGCATTCGCCAACGCGACAATGCCCTGATTTATCGCAATGTCGATGCGCTCTTTGCCGGGGTGAATTTTGAAGCCCGCTGGAACCTGACCAACAATTGGTCCATGGCGGCCAAGGCGGCCTATCTTTGGGGCAACAATGAAAGCGATGATCGTGCACTCTATCAAATCGCCCCGCTGGAAGCCAATTTCCTGATTGATTACAAAGATATGCTTGGATCTGTCGGGACATGGAATATTGGCGCAAAATTGCGTTTGGTAGCAGATCAAAATCGTGTTGATGACAATATCAGAACCGGTCTTGGCATGGATAAAGGCGAGGGCAAAGGCTTTGCGACGCTGGATGCCTATGGCGGCCTTCAAATTGGCAATCGCTGGTCTCTGTCCGCCGGGGTGAACAATCTGCTCAATGCCGATTATCAAGAGCATATCACAGGCACGCATATTGCAGCGGCCACCAAAACCAAAATCAATGCGCCGGGCCGGACTTTCTTCTTCCGCTCACAGCTGAATTTCTAAATCAGGAGTTTCTCATGCTCAATCGTCGCGATTTTCTTGGCTGGTCTGGCACTGGCATTGCTACCTCTCTCGTTGCCGGGGCGACGCCATCCCTGTTGGCAACCCCCGCTCTTGCCAAGGGCATGGATGAATTGACCATCTATGGCCCACCGGCTGGCCCCTCTATTGCACTGGCGCATCTGGTTCGCTCCGGCGCTCTGAACGATCATGTCAAAAAGGTCAAATTCCAGCTCTGGCGTAACCCCGATCAATTAAGGGCAGGGGTCTTGTCCGGCAAAATGACCATCACTGGCACCCCAAGCTATGTGGCCGCCAATTTGTATAATCGCGGCGTTGATGTGCATATGGGCAGCATCGTGACATGGGGCTTGCTCTATCTCATGTCCCGCGAGGGCAAAGTGGCCTCGATGCAGGATTTGAAAGGCGAAACCATTCTGATGCCTTTTAAAAATGATATGCCGGATCTGGTCTTCCGGGCTATGGCCGCCAAGGCAGGCATGAAGGCCGGGCGCGATTTCAAACTGCAATATACAGGCACGCCCCCACAAGCCATGAAAATGATGATTGCCGGCAAGGCGAAAATGGCCGTATTGCCAGAGCCTGCCGCAACGGGCGCTATGATGATGGGCATCAAAAATGGCGTAGGCATCACCCGTGCACTGGATTTGCAAAAAGAATGGGGCCGCACAATTGGCGGCAGCGCAAAAATCCCGCAAGCGGGCATGATGATTTCCGGCAAATTGATGAAAGAACGCCCGGAGCTGGTCGAAGCCTTTAACAAAGCCATGATCGCATCTGGCCGCTGGACCAGCAACAACCCGGCAAGTGCTGCAAAAATCGGCGCAACCTATTTGGGCCTGAAAGCGCCAATCATTGAGCGCGCCATTCCCTTTAGCAACATTGATGTGAAATCCGGCAAAAGCTCACGAGCCGAGCTGGAGCGCTTCTATAACGTGCTCAAAGGCATGTCTCCTGCCATCATTGGTGGCAAATTACCAGCTGCGGATTTTTATCTCTGATCGTAATGTGACATCTCTTCTAATGCTACAAAATCCCCCTGATGATCAAATCATCTTTAGGGGGATTTTTTTATAAGATGGAACAACAAGGCAAAGACCTGCAATCAAAGAGCTGGATATTGCAATGCAGCACATTTATCTGACGCTGGGTCAGGCGTCAGATAACGCTCTGTCAGTGGTTTTAGTTCACAAATTTTTCTATAAAATAATTAATAAAAACAATGCTTTAAAAGGAAATTCTATTTCTACTAATTTTTTAGTTTGACAATTTTAGTTGGTTGTCGAAACAATAGCCGAACCAGATTTTGAAAGAAGTTTAAAAGCTTACAAACCTTACTTTGGGAGGAGTAAAGTATGCGCAAGTTCCTGCTATCGGCAGTTGCCATCTCTGCGATGATTGCCTCATCATCCGTCGTTCAGGCGGACGAAGCGGCTGCCAAGAAATGGATTGACGCTGAGTTCCAGCCATCTGTTCTGAGCAAAGATGACCAGATGAAAGAAATGGGCTGGTTCATCAAGGCATCTGAGCCATTCAAAGGCATGGAAATCAATGTCCTGTCAGAAGGCATTCCAACACATTCCTATGAGTCAGAAGTTCTGACCAAGGCCTTTTTCGAAATTACCGGCATCAAGGTCAATCACCAGATTTTGGGTGAGGGCGAAGTTGTGCAGGCTGTGCAAACCCAAATGCAGACCAAGCGCAATCTCTATGATGCCTATGTCAACGATTCCGATTTGATCGGCACCCATTCCCGCCTGCAACTGGCCTATAACCTGACCGACTGGATGGCCGGAGAAGGCAAGGCTGTCACCAATCCCGGTTTGGACCTGAATGACTTTATGGGCACTCAGTTCACCACTGGCCCGGATGGTGATCTCTATCAATTGCCAGATCAGCAATTTGCAAACCTCTATTGGTTCCGTAAAGACTGGTTCGATCGCCCTGATCTGAAAGAAAAATTCAAAGCCAAATATGGCTATGATCTGGGCGTGCCGGTCAATTGGTCAGCCTATGAAGACATTGCTGAATTTTTCTCCAAAGACGTGAAGGAAATTGACGGCACCGCCATCTATGGTCATATGGATTACGGCAAGCGCGCGCCTGACCTTGGCTGGCGCATGACCGATGCATGGTTGTCCATGGCCGGTGCTGGCTCCAAAGGGGAACCAAATGGCGTGCCCATCGATGAATGGGGCATCCGTATGGAAAAAGGCTCCTGTAATCCAGCCGGTGCTTCTGTCACCCGTGGTGGTGCTGCCAATGGTCCAGCAGCGGTCTATGCGATCCGCAAATGGGACGAATGGCTGCGCAATTACGCCCCTCCGGGTGCTGCCTCTTATGACTTCTACCAGTCCTTGCCAGCTTTGAGCCAAGGCAATGTAGCCCAGCAGATTTTCTGGTACACCGCCTTTACCGCCGATATGGTGAAGCCAAAGTCAGAAGGCAACAACACGGTTGATGAGGCAGGCAAGCCATTGTGGCGCATGGCTCCAAGTCCCCATGGTCCATATTGGGAAGAAGGCCAGAAAGTTGGCTATCAGGACGTTGGCTCCTGGACCATCCTGAAATCCACACCGGTTGACCGCGCGAAAGCCGCTTGGCTCTATGCCCAGTTCGTGGTGTCCAAAACAGTTGACGTGAAAAAATCCCATGTGGGTCTGACCTTCATTCGCGACAGCTCCGTCAATCACGAAAGCTTCACCGAGCGTGCAGAAAAACTTGGTGGTCTGGTGGAGTTCTACCGCTCTCCAGATCGTGTGGCTTGGTCTCCAACCGGCATCAACGTGCCTGATTATCCAAAACTGGCCCAATTGTGGTGGCAACAAATCGGTGACGTAAACTCCGGTGCCTTCACCCCGCAAGAGGCCATGGATCGTCTGGCCAGCGAAATGGACACCATCATGGCGCGCATGGAGCGGGCCGACAAAGGCGCCAATGTCTATGGCGGCTGTGGTCCTCGCCTCAATGAAGAGAAAGACGCAGAATGGTGGTTCAAAAATGGCGGTGCCAAGCCAAAACTTGCCAACGAAAAACCACAAGGCCAGACTGTCAATTATGATGATCTGGTCGCACGTTGGGCCAAAAAATAAGGCCTGATGTGAAAGAAAAATCGGGGCTTCATGCCCCGATTGTCAGGGCGTAACGTGGTCTTGTGACCACGTCTATCCTCCAGCCCTGCACTGACCGGGCATCGAAAATCCCCAAACGTTTCGATGCTCGGTCCCGGTGCAGGTGGCCATATCGCAAGATGAAAAGCTGGAGACAGGAAACTCTGAAAAACCGACTTTAGCACAACACATGTCAGATTGGATCATGGATCAAATCTGCGCTTTGTTGCCAAAAGCAGGGCAAGGTACTTTCAAAATGACATTAGAACTCAAAGGCATCACAAAGCGGGTTGATGGTCGCCTTCACATCAAGGAAACCTCCTTGCTGTTGGAGCCAGGCCATTTCAATGTCCTGTTGGGTGAAACTGGCGCGGGCAAAACCTCGCTGATCAAAATGATGGCAGGGCTTGACCGGTGCGCCTCTGGCTCCATCCTCATGGACGGAGTGGATGTAACAAAACAATCAACCCAGCAGCGCAACATCTCGCTGGTGCATCAGTTCTTTGTCAATTACCCCCATATGAGCGTCTTTGATAACATTGCCTCGCCTTTGAAAGTGGCTGGCATGGCAAAGTCCGAGATTGAGGGCAGGGTGGAAGAAGCGGCCGATCTGCTGCAATTGCGCCCCATGTTGCATCGTCGCCCGCATGAATTGTCAGGCGGCCAGCAACAGCGCACAGCCCTTGCCCGCGCCATTGCAAAAGAAAGCAATGCCGTCTTTCTGGACGAGCCTTTGGCCAATCTTGATTATAAATTGCGCGAAGAATTGCGCGCCCAGTTGCCAGAGCTGTTTGCCGGCCGCGGCGCTGTGGTGGTCTATGCAACATCAGAGCCGGAAGAAGCCTTGCTGCTTGGTGGTTATACGGCCTTGATGCAGGATGGGGCCGTCTCCCAGTTTGGCAAAACCGCGCAGATTTACAGAAATCCCAATGATCTGGTCTCCGCCCGCGTTTTCTCTGACCCACCGATCAATGCCGCGCGCGTGACGAAAAAAGGTCAGGAAATTCGCCTTGATGCCAATGTCAAATGGACAGCCACCGGCGAAGCCAAGGATTTGGCGGATGGAGACTATGAAGTCGCCATCCGTCCCCATTATGTAAGCCCGATCCGCACGGAAAAAAGCCATGTCTCCTTGACAGGCACGGTGCAGGTTACCGAATTGACCGGATCAGAATCCAGCGCGCATTTTAAAATCGGCTCCCATAGCTGGGTCTCTCTCTCCCATGGGGTGCATCCGTATCAGGTTGGCGAAGATCATGAATTTTTCATGGATCCCGACCACTGCTTTTACTTCCATCCAGATGGCCAGCGGGCCCGATAGGAAGGATCAGGATTATGGCAAAAATCACTCTCTCAAACTTGCGTCACTCCTATTATCCCAATCCCACCAAGCCAGAGGATTATGCGCTGAAATCGCTTGATCTGTCTTGGGAAGATGGCGGCGCTTATGCCTTGTTGGGGCCATCAGGATGCGGCAAATCAACCTTGCTCAACATCATTTCCGGTCTGTTGGTGCCATCGCAAGGCAAAATCCTGTTTGACGACAAGGATGTCACCCATCTCAAACCCGCCGAACGCAACATCGCGCAGGTGTTTCAGTTCCCCGTCATCTATGACACGATGAGCGTGTTTGACAATCTGGCATTCCCTTTGCGCAACCGTCAGGTGGATGAAGCCATTGTCAAAGAGCGGGTCGAGACAATCGCCGCCATGCTGGAAGTCACCGACATGCTGGGCACCAAGGCCGCGGGCCTGTCCCCGGACAACAAACAAAAAATCTCCATGGGGCGCGGTTTGGTGCGCGATGACATCAATGTGGTGATGTTTGACGAACCCCTGACCGTGATTGACCCGCATCTAAAATGGAAATTGCGCTCAAAGCTCAAGGAATTGCATCAAGAGCTGAAAGCCACCATGATTTACGTCACCCACGATCAGACCGAAGCGCTGACCTTTGCGGATCAGGTTGTGGTGATGCAGGAAGGCGAGGTCGTGCAAATCGGAACACCGGTTGAATTGTTCGAACGCCCAACCCACACCTTTGTTGGCCATTTCATTGGCTCTCCGGGCATGAATATTCTGCCCTGCGAGGTCTCCAATGGGGCGGCTCTGTTTCATGGCAAAGCTATCGAACTGGAAGGCGCCATCGAACAGGGGCAGGGCAAGCGTCATGAAATCGGTGTGCGGCCAGAACATGTCACCTTGTCAAAAAACAGCACGGGCAAGGATACCGAACTAGAGGCCGTCGTGCGCAAAGTCTCAGATGTTGGCCGTCACAATGTTGTCGAAGCCATGATTGGTGAGACCGCGATTTCTGCCATCACAGATGACCATACCCCAAATCAGGGCGAGAGCATTCATCTGGAGTTTGACCCCCAAAAGACCCGTCTCTATCGCGATGGCTGGATCGCAACCACACGAGCAGGAGCCTGATCATGAAAACCGAAAATCAAAAAGCCTGGTTTTTCGTGCTGCCAGTCCTGTTATTGGTGGCCTTCAATGCCCTGATCCCAATGATGACCGTGGTCAATTATTCGGTTCAGGAAACTTTCGGCGACAATCTCTTTTTCTGGCAAGGGCTGGACTGGTTCCAGCAAATCCTCAATTCCGAGCGCTTTCACAATGCTCTGGGACGCCAGTTTCTCTTCACAGGCCTTATTCTGATCATCGAGGTGCCACTGGGCATTGCCATCGCTCTGGCCATGCCGCGCAAGGGCTTCTGGGTGCCGGTCTGTCTTGTCACCATGGCCCTGCCCATGCTGATCCCTTGGAATGTGGTGGGCGCAATGTGGAATATTTTTACCCTGCCGGATATTGGCCTCTTGGGCTATTTCATGAACCACACTTTGGGCATTGACTATAATATGACGCAAGATCCGTTCGCGGCATGGGTCACCATCATTGTCATGGATGTCTGGCACTGGACCTCTCTTGTGGTGTTGCTCTCATATGCCGGTCTGGTCTCGATCCCCGATGCCTTTTATCAGGCGGCAGAAGTCGATGGAGCCTCTCGCTGGTCAGTCTTTCGCTATATCCAATTGCCAAAAATGAAGCAGGTGCTGACCATTGCCATCCTCTTGCGCTTCATGGACAGCTTTAACATTTATACCGAGCCTTTCACCCTCACCGGTGGCGGACCGGGCAATTCAACCACCTTGCTCTCCATTGATCTGGTGAAAATTGCGCTCGGTCAGTTTGATTTGGGTCCGGCTGCGGCCATGTCCCTGATCTATTTCGCAATCACCCTGCTGGTCTCATGGCTCTTCTATACGCTCATGAACCGTGATGTGCAGAAATAAGGAAAGAACAGGATTATGAAAAAACGCTATCTCATTCCCATAGTCTATATTCTCTTCCTCATGCTGCCCATTTATTGGCTGGTGGCGATGAGCTTCAAAACAACAGGGGAAATTCTGGCAGGATTCTCGCTCTTTCCCCAAACCTTTACGCTGGAGAATTACAAAGTCATCTTCACCGACCCGACATGGTATTGGGGCTATATCAATTCCATTTTTTATGTCGCCATCAATACGGTGATTTCTGTCACCGTTGCCTTGCCTGCCGCTTATGCCTTTTCGCGCTATAAGTTTCTGGGAGACAAACAGCTTTTCTTCTGGCTGTTGACCAACCGGATGGCCCCGGCGGCTGTCTTTGCCCTGCCATTCTTCCAGCTTTATTCCGCCATTGGGCTGTTTGATACCCATTTGGCCGTGGCGCTGGCCCATTGCCTGTTTAACATTCCACTGGCCGTCTGGATTTTGGAAGGCTTTATGGGCGGTGTGCCAAAAGAGCTGGACGAAACAGCCTTTGTCGATGGCTATTCTTTCCCGCGCTTCTTTGCCACCATCTTCCTGCCAACCATCAGTTCTGGCGTTGGCGTGGCCGCTTTCTTCTGCTTCATGTTCTCTTGGGTGGAATTGCTGCTGGCCAAAACCCTGACAGCCGTGGCGGCAAAGCCAATCGCGGCAACCATGACGAAAACCGCCTCAAGTGCAGGTTATGAACTGGGCCTTTTGGCCGCAGCTGGGGCTTTGACCATCATTCCCGGCGCAATCGTTATCTATTTCGTCCGTAACTATATTGCCAAGGGCTTTGCCCTGGGGAGGGTATAATGCTGAGTTGGATGGCATGGACCTGGCCAACGGCGCTGGTCTTCATCGGAATTTTCTCTGCCATGGGCGTGCTGACAGCACTGGAAATCAGAAATCCCGGCGGCGATGAAAGACTGGGTGCCTTGGGCCTTGTCACAACACGCGGAGATCGCTTGTTCATCTCTCTATTGGGCGCGGTCTATATCTTCCTAGCATGGCTTGGCCTGTTCGGTATGCCATTATGGGCCCCATTGGGCGCAGCCATTTGCTGGGGTATCTTCTGCTTCTGGAAAGTGTGAAGTCTTATAGACATGTAGACATGAGATAATAAAAAAAATCCGGCCAGCACCGACAATCTGGCCGGATTTTTAAGAGCCTGATTTAAAAGTCCTGAAGCCCTCTCCCTCTCCCAAACCACCCGTCATGGTACCCTCATGGGCGGTTTGGGAGGGGGAGAGGGCTGGTGATGCGGCCTAAAAGTCTCATATCGAGACTTTTAAATCGGGCACTAAGAGAAAAGGCTTGGATCTTCGAAAGTTTTAGTATTAACTGACCTTTCATGCATTGCTTGTCTGCCAGCGGGATTTTTCATGCGCAAGAAAAAGAAAAGCGAATTTCTTACCGAAGTCGAGTTGGAATTTATGACCCGACTATGGGAGCTGGGCGAGGGCACCGTGCGCGACGTGATGGCCAAATTGGCCCCGGAGCGCGATCTGGCCTACACATCGGCGGCAACAATCATGAGGATTCTGGAACAGAAAAATTTTGTCAGCAGCAAAAAAGAAGGCAAGACACATGTCTATAAAGCCTTGCTGACAAAGGATGTGTACCAGACACGGTTCTTAAAAGATGTCTCGGAAAAGCTCTTCGACAATACGCCTGCGGCATTGGTGGCGCGGCTGGTCGATGATGACGATCTATCGATTGAGGCACTCAATGAGATCCGTACTCTATTGGAGGGGAGGATGAAAGATGCCAACGATAGGAACGATATTTGATGTTTATCTAAACATAAATATCCTGTTGCTTGTCACTGCCGGAATATGGGCTGTCACGCATATAGCCATGCAGATGCTTGGCATGTCCTTTGCCTATGGCCTAAAGCTTCGTTTGCTCAAAGCACTTGTTTTAAGTTGTTTTGTAGCACCTGTTCTTGTGGCTTTGTTCGATGTCTATGGTCGGCAAAATGGCATAGCCAATGGCTATTCTTTCTCGATTTCCGATTTGATTGTCGCGCAATATTTGCAAGGCTCGCTCGATATCAAAGCCGCCGATCTGGATGCCATGCTGGGCCTGCGCACCCGCTTGACGCAAGATGTTCTAACAGCAAACAGCTCGTTTGCGCTTGTTTTGCTGGGCGCTTTGGCGACCGGCTTGCTGGTTGGTCTCGTGCGCCTGACAATCAGCGTTGCAAAGCTGTCAAACATCCTGTCCAAATGCTTTGGATGGCGTCAATTCGGATCTTTGCATCTGTTGCTGTCCGATACCGTAACTACACCCTTTTCCACCCGTGGTCTGCGCAATCGCTATGTCATTTTGCCCACCAGTATGCTGGAAAATGCCAAAGATATAAAAATCGCCCTTGGTCATGAATTGCAGCATATTCGCCAAAGCGATACAGAGTGGGAAATTGCCTTGGAATTTTTGCGCCCGCTCTTTTTCTGGAACCCTGCTTTCCTTGTCCTCAAACGCCAGATTGAGCAAATACGCGAACTGGGCTGCGACCAACAGGTCATCACCCGCCGTGCGATAACTGTGCGCGATTATTGCGAATGCCTGCTGCGCACATGCGAAAAGGGCTTGCAAAAGCGAGAGCATTTTGTCGGCACCATGCCGCGTGTTGCTTTCGTTCAAATGGATCGCTCATCGCGAGGCAGCAATTCGGCAACCTTCCTGCATCAACGGCTGATTTCTCTTCTGGAAGGGGAAAAGAAACAGCATCATGGCCTGACGGTTTTTGCTTTCATGGTGCCTGTTTTAAGTCTGGTTGGTCTTGCCTCTGTCATGCTGCAAAAACCAAATGACTGGAGCCATGAGCGCATCATGTTCTCAACCGTGCTTAATCTCGACCGACTGGCAGAACGCAGCTCTAGCGCCCAACGCTAACAATCAGCGCCCTCAGCTTTGGGGCAGAATTTTGGCTTTGAATTTTCTTACCTGCGCCAAGATCAACTCCTCACCCTGACGCTTGCGCGTCAAGGACGGATGCTCAATCGCATACCAGCTGAAAATGGCCAAAAGGGCTGTGATCAACAGCGAGAGAGCTGTCAGCGTCCAAAAGCCAAGGCTTTGTGCATAAAGGGCAGAAAGGCCCTGTTGCACCGGAAAGCCATAAATATAAATCCCGTAAGAAATATCAGGAAGACCGCGACTTTTGCGCAAAACAGTGATCTGGGAAAAAGCAAAGCAATAAACCAGATAAGGTAAACTCAAGCGCAAGGCAAAATCATAAAAAGGCGTATGGACCAGAAAAGCCGTGCCAACAGCCAAGGCCAAGGCAACGGCCAAATTGCGCGCAATAAGATCCGACCAGGCAAAGAGCACAGCACCAGCGGCAAAATAATATCCATAAGCCCAAAGCGATAAGCCTTTGCCGCCCGGATCAAAAGAGAAAAACATATCCGGAATATAAATCTGGGCCAGCAAAACAAGCGCAAACACCAGCAAAATATGCTTCAAATAGGGCAGCAAGCGAGGCAACAGACGCAAGCCAAAGACCAAAAGCCCAAAAATCAGATACATCTTGATTTCGATCTTCAGCGACCAGAGCGAGCCATTGACGGCCCCGGCATAGACATTGTCTTTAAAGACGCCGGGTAAGTCATATTGAATGGACATCAGCAACGTATTGCGCCCCAAAAAGGACCAGATCCGTCCATTGAGCAAATAATCGCCAAGAGAGAGCGTGGTAAAGGCAAGCCCCAGAAAAAACACCATCCAAAGTGCACAGACAAAAGCACCGGGAATGAGACGATAGACACGCGAGATTGCATAAGAGAGCAAACTGCGCGAGCGTGTGGCCGAGCGCGTCACCAAAAGGCCGGACACCACAAAAAACGCCATCACACAAAGCTGACCAATATTATGCAAGGATCCATAAGCCTGCCATGGATCATCAGAGCCGGCAAACAGAGGATAGGAATGGCTGACAATCACCAATGAGGCCAAAATCAGCCGGATCAAATCGAAATTGTTATTGGTTGGAACCCATATATTGCTATTGGTTTTGGGGGACATTAAGATCGGCCAGCATTTTGATTTTAACGGATGATTGGGCGCAATATGGCACGAGTGACGGTCGCAATACCAGTCTATAATGGCCAAGACATGATTGGTGAATGTTTGACCGCTCTGCAAGAGCAAACCTTCAAGGATTTCAAGGTCATCATCTGTGACAATGCCTCCACTGACAGGACGGTTGAAATCTGCAAGGCTTTTGCAGAAAAAGACGATCGCTTCATCCTTGTACAAAATGAAACCAATATCGGCCATGAAGCAAATTTCAGAAAAGCCTTTGCTTTGTCGCAGAGCGAATTTTTTGCCTGGCGTGCTGATGACGATTATTGCACCAAGGATTATTTCGAAAAGCTGTTTGATATAATCGCCGAAAATGACCAGATCGATCTGGCTGCACCATCCGTTATCACCCGCTGGAGCCCGGATCATTATTCCGAAATTTCAACCGCCAGCCTCAATCAGACTTTGCCAAAAATAGAGGCATTGAAAAAGACCATGATGAGCTATCACGCCTCATGGTTCTATGGCCTATGGCGGCGCGATGCTTTGGAACAGATCATCGATACATTGTGGCAAGAGTTTCCCTATGCCTATTCACGCGATCATCTCACCATTCTGCGTCCTTTGCTGAGCGGCCGGATTGCAGTATGCCCTGAAGCCTTATTCATTCAACGCACCTATTCAGCGCCCAAAGGCGATGGCATGCGCGGCAAGCAAAAGCTGGAAGACAGGATTAAGCGATTGCAAGACTTGATGCCGCTTTTCTATCAGGCTTTTGAGAAAGAGCTGGCAGGCTCAAGCCTTGACGCTGGTGAAAAATCGCAAATTGCCAGCATGAAGAAAAAATATACCTATCAAAAATTAAGAGCCAGCCCATGGCGCATCATGCGGTTGCAAGCAAAGAAACTGTTCGGCGCCAAAGTCTGAGACGACGCTACCGTCCTCAAGTTGAAAGACTGGCGATATAATCTTTCATCTCTTGCAACGTCTCTTGATGGCTGATCTCAATGCCAAAGCTGCGCGCCTTGCTCACATCCGCAAGAATGCAAGAGGGGGCACCATGGGAGGCGGGGGCAAAGACAACAGAGCTTTCACGATCCGCACAGCCAACAGCGCGTATCACCATATGATGAATATCGCGCAATGTGGTGCCATGCCCAGTGCCGATATTGACCGCTCCTTCACAAGAGGACAATGCCAAATGCGCGATGGCTTTGCCAATCAAAGAGAAACTGCAAAAATCCCGTACTGTCTGTTCAGGGCCACATTGCATGAGTTGGGACTGACAGTGCGCCTCGACCATAGCAGGGATGAGCTTCTTGCGGCTTTCTCCTTCACCAAAGGTAAAGAAAATTCTGGGCCATAAAATGCTGTTGCGCTTCGTGCTTGTGGCCGCGTCAACAGCCTCCATGCTATCCGCATAGGCCTCAAGAGCTTTATAGGTCTGATATTTGGCCTGTCCATAAAGAGTGGCAGGCTTGCAAGGGGATTGCTCGCTAAGAGGGGCTTGATCACTGTGCTCCCAATCATATTCGGCGCATGTGCCTAAGCTGACCAATCTGCGGTCTGGTTTTTCGAAAAATCGCTCAAACAACCGAACCGAGGCCTCATGCCATAAGTGATTGTCTGGGGCGTTCCAGAAATCCCCATGCGCTGTGATCCAGGCGCAATGAACGAGCATGTCCCAATCCTGATTGAGAATCTCATCCCATCTCTCATCTTCTATCAGCAGATCAAATTCGGCTCTGGTCGGACAAAAGCAGGACAGATCTGCCCTTTTTTCAAATTCATGATGAATGGCCCGGCCAATCAATCCATGCCCGCCAGTGATCAAAATCTTCATAAGCCATCAGCCTTAAAATCAGCATAAGTGGCATCCCGCTCCCCGATCACCTGCGGCTCATGAGGCCAGTCAATGCCAAAGGCCGGATCATTCCAGCGAAAGCCCCTGCCATGACCAGGCACAAACATCCGGTCAATCTGGTAAAGCACATCACTGTCAGCTTCCAGTGTCAGAAAACCGTGAGAAAAGCCCCTTGGGATATAGAAAGCATGCATAGTCTCGGCACTGAGAATCGTGGCGCACCATTGACAATAGGTCGGACTATTGGGGCGCAAATCCACCGCCACATCATAAATGGCCCCACGCACAGCACGGACAATCTTGCCCTCTGCCCAGTCGTCTGCCTGATCATGCATCCCGCGTAAGGTATGGATGGCATGATTGCGCGACAGGCTCATCTGAACCGGGGTAAAATCAAGACCAAAGGCGCTAAATTCCTCAGGGCAGGAAAGGCGGGAAAAGGAACCACGCTCATCCCTGTGCGGCGTTGGAGCCAGAACCACAGGCCCGTCAATCTTATGACCAAATTCAGGACAGCGACGCTCCATTATCGTTTCCTAAAAGACTTTCAAATCAGGAATAGCCGTTACGAATTGGCCGCCCCACTCACGAATATAGCCATGCTCCTGCGCCACCTCATCGGCGATATTCCATGGCAAAATAACCAGATAATCCGGTTTGGTGTCTTTGATATGCGAGGGGTCCACAATCGGCGCATGAAGGCCGGGCAACAAGCGCCCCTGTTTGTGAATATTGCGATCCGCCACATAGGTGATATCCTCTTCAGCCAGAGAACAATAATTCATAAAGGTATTGCCCTTGGCAGCGGCCCCATAGCCTGCCACGCTTTTGCCGTCCGCCTTTGCTTTGGCCAAAAAGGCCAGAAAATCCTCACGCACCTTTTCAACCCGTGCGGTAAAACCTTCATAGCCTGCTTTGTTCGTAAGATTGGCGGCTTTTTCAGCGGCGCGCGCAGCCAACAGGCCTTGCTGTTCTGCAAAACCGGCATCCTTTTGACAAACAAAAACCCGCAAGGAACCGCCATGGGTGGACAGTGGCTCAACATCAAACACCCGCAAATCATGCTGGGCCAAAATGCCTTCAACCGCCACAAGTGAGAGATAGGAATAATGCTCATGATAGATGGTATCAAATTGCACCTTGTCAATCAGATTAAGCAAATGCGGAAATTCAAACGTGGCAACACCATCAGCTTTCAACAGCACTTGAAAGCCTGCGACAAAGCTTGAAATATCCGGCACATGCGCCAACACATTATTGGCAGCAATCAAATCAGCCTGATAGCCCTGTGAGACCAGACGCTCGGCAGTGCCTTTATGGAAAAAGTCAACGACAGAGCGCACCCCTTTTTTCTCTGCTTCAATCGCGCAATTGCCAGCCGGTTCAACCCCCAGAACCGGAATGTCTTTGGCAACAAAATGTTGCAGCAAATAGCCGTCATTGGAAGCAACTTCCACCACGAGCGAACTTTGATCAAGGCCAAAGCGCTGGATCATCGCCTCGCTATAGCGCTTTGCATGGGCAACCCAACCAGCAGAAAAGCTGGAAAAATAAGCATAATCGTCATGAAAGATGGCATCCGCCGGTATATCTTCGGTGGTTTGCGCAAGAAAACACTGCTCACACACCATCACATGCAGTGGGAAAGACTGCTCAGAGGCAATGGCATCACGGGAGGAAAGATTGGAGTTTGCCAGAGGCGTGGTGCCCAAATCCACCAAGGATAGCGAAACAGGGGACGAACAAAAGCGGCAGTAACAAGTCATCCATTCAACTCCAAACCTTGATAGGCGTAAATTTCCTTGCGGGTCAGCAAGCCCATATCATCACCCTGCGCCCAGCTTTGATACCATTTTGCACTGGCGACAATAGCCTCTTTGCCAACCAGATGATCCCGCCAACCAAGAAGTTGATGGGCGAGCGCAGGATTAAGGGCCAATTTGGCCGCTTCAATGGAATTTTGCTCTTCATTGATTTGCAACAGATCGGGGCAGCCCATCTCGCTCAATAAGTGCTTGGCAAAATCCACAACCGGCAAATCATGGGCGCTATCGGGTCCAATATTCAAGGCACGGGGCGCCTGTTCATCTTGTGTCAGATGTTCCAGATATAAAAGATATCCGCACAGGCAATCAAGCACATGCTGCCATGGGCGTGTGGCGTTTGGCTGGCGCAAAACAACCGGCTCATTGGCACAAACGGCCCGCACGCAATCCGGTGCCAGCCGATCTTGCGAAAAATCTCCCCCGCCAATCACATTGCCGCCACGGGCTGTTGCCAGAGGGGTTGTGGCAAAATAGCTTTTGGCATGGGATGCAACCAAAATCTCGCACGCCGCCTTGCTGGCGGAATAGGGGTCTTTGCCTCCCAAAGCATCGCTTTCAACAAAGACCTGACCCTGACCATCATTGGCATAAACCTTATCGGTCGTAATGGCCAATATGGCATCAAGACCTTCTTGAACATCCGGCTCTTTCAAGGCTTGCAAAAGGTGCAAGGTGCCATCAACATTGGTTTGCCAAGTCGTAACAGGATCTTTGAGAGAGCGGCGCACCAAAGCCTGTGCCGCCATATGCAAAACAATCTGCGGCTTGGTTTCAGTAACAATAGCCTTTACCGCCTCCGCGTCGCGCAAATCAATGAAATGGCTGTCGCAGATGCTCTCTATATCAGCGATTTTGTAGAGACTATGCGCGCCTTCTGGTGGCAGGGCAAAAGCGGTGACTTTGGCCCCCAAAGCATGAAGCCACAAAGCGCACCATGCGCCTTTAAACCCCGTATGACCGGTCAGTAAAACCCGCTTGCCGCGCCAAAAATTTGGATCTGGCACCTTATATATTTTTGCCGTCACTGGATCAGTCCCAAACTTTCCAAGGTGCCTTGCCACTCTCCCAAAGCGCTTGCAGATAATTTTTATCGCGCAGCGTATCCATGGGTTGCCAAAAGCCATTATGGCGATAGGCATGCAATTGGTTGTTGGCAGCCAATGTTTCCAAGGGTCCGGATTCCCAGACCGTCGCATCGCTCTCAATCAAATCCAGACAATCGTGATTGAGCACAAAAAAGCCGCCATTGATCAGACCATTGTCTCCGGGGGGCTTTTCCTGAAAGCGTTTGACGACATCGCCTTCAAGCTCCAATGCACCAAAGCGCCCCGGAGGGGTGACCGCAGCCATGGTTGCACGCCCCTTATGGGCTTTATGGAAAGCAATGGATTGGGTGATATCAAGATCGGAAACCCCATCCCCATATGTGAAGCAGAAAATCTCTTCGCCTTGCAAAAAATCGCGAACCCGGCCAAGGCGACCACCTGTCATGGACTCTTGCCCCGTTTCCACCAATGTGACCTTCCATGGCTCGGCAATATTTTGATGATATTCAATCTCACCACTGGCAGTATCAACCGTCAAATCAGCGCCATGGCGGATATAATTGGTGAAAAATTCCTTGATCATATAGCCTTTATAGCCAAGGCAAATGATAAACTCATTGATGCCATGTGCAGAATACATTTTCATGATGTGCCACAAAATAGGGCGCTCACCAATCTCGATCATGGGCTTGGGGCGAAGGACTGATTCCTCTGAAATACGGCTACCCAAACCGCCGGCAAGTATCACTGCTTTCATAACAAATCCAGACGTTTGATAAATCAATGGCTGTCATATAGGGCTTAAAGCCAAGGCGAGGGCGAGTCTAGAATATTCTATCTTTTCTGTAGCTCTGGCATGATGAGGGGTCTAAACCGGCTCACTATTCCAGACATGGCCTTTGGAAACTTCGCCAAAGGCGCAGGCTAAAAGATAGCTGGCAATCACTTGACTATTGGTGCGCTCATGGGCCAATCGATGACCAATAGCGCCAATTTTGCGGCGCTTGTCATCATCATGATAAAGCTGCACCATTGTCTCAACTAGATTTTCGCGGCTTGCATAACTCACAATGCCATCGTCATACAGATCGTCCAAACCGCTTTGTGCAATGCATAGGCTTGTCACCCCCTGACCCAGCAATTGTGCAATTCGGTCAGAGGAATAGAGATAGGGCAATTGTTCGCTTAGTTCATCATTCAAGGGCAAATTGGGGCTAACGGCGGCTTGCGCCAATTGCTGCAAATAATGCGTGGAATCAAGGCGTTCGCTCCCAAAAGCACGCCCGCCTGTCTCAAATCGGTAAGAATCGGGAAGATGTTTTTGCAAGAACGCCAATTGCTCGTCGCGTTTTTCAATGCCAGTGCCCAGAAATTGCCCATCAAAGCGCAAAGAATCGCGATGACTTTCAAAAACGCGGGCTGTCTCCATGCTGGCATCCACCGGATTGGGCATGAAAAACAATGTATCTTTGGGAAGGCCCAGCTTTTCTAATTGCTTGCGCTCGCCCGTGGTGCTGAAAGAGGCATGCATATGTTGGCCCCGCTTGCAAAAGCGCGCCATGGTTTGGGTGCGAAATATAGCATCCACACAAAAGCACGCCAATCTGCTATTTGGCAGACTTTCTTTCAAGCGCAAAAAACAGCTCTCTTCCAGCAAATCAGCATGGCCAAACAAAATCAAATGCGGTTGATAATGTTTGGCAGTTTCAATCAACTGCTTTGCCATTTTGGCCTTGCCACGCTGTTGATTGCGCCAGATCGTCGCCTCGCGCGCATGATCGCGGTCAGAAAAACACAAAACATGATGCCCGGCCCGAATAAAGCCATTGGCAAGCTTATATTCGGTGTTGAAATAGCGGCGCAGCAAATCCCGCCGACCAAAATTTCCAACAATCAAAATCCGTCTGGCTTGCATCCTCTATCCTTTGGCCGGTCGCCGGATATTGGGCAAAGCCCGCAGCATATGCGCCGCTTGCTGCAAATGCGCATCACTCAGCTCCTGACCGGTCAGCTTGTTCAAAAGATAATGATAATGCGCCGCAGAAAAAACAGAGAAGAAGGCCCGGCTTTTGCCACCATCTCGCTCGATTTTCCAAAGGCTCGAAACAATCTGTTGCATGATAGCCTTGCGGGCATCTTTCGATAGCTGCTCATCCTCAAGAAAAGCGGATAGCGCAAAGAAACGATCATGATGTTGCTGCATAATATTGGCAGACAAATTGCTCTCATCGGCAGGACGCAAAAAATACACATAATCCTCGATATAGGCAATGCGCTTTGATGCGGCGCTTAAGCGAAGGGGCAAGGATTGATCCTGAATGAAAACCGCTTCATCCGCCCCGCCAGCCGCCAGCCATGTTGCGCGCTCACAAAGAATGC
>JAOXSG010000145.1 GCA_025800105.1 Cohaesibacter sp.
ACACGCAACCAAACAGGAATGTCAGGCACCATCACAGCTCCTCTTTCAAACTCTCTTTTCAACAAAGCTGAAAAAGCATTTTGAAAGACACAAAAAACAAAAACAATCAGACAGATCAAGTCTGCCTGATTGCCAAAATGCAACTATTTTTTATCCGGTCCCGATATGGTCGGAACGCTAGATTTTCGCTTGGCGACAGCCTTGCTTTTGCTCGCCTTGCCCGTCTGACGTTTGGCTTTCGGTGCAGGGACATCCTCTACCATCGTCAAACTCAAGCCATCAATTCCAGATCCTTTGTCAGGCTTGGCAACATCCACCTGCACAGTGCCGCCCTTGACCAACTTGCCAAAGAGAATTTCTTCGGCGAGTGGCCGCTTGATATGCTCCTGTATCACACGGCCAAGCGGACGCGCCCCCATTTTCGGATCATAACCCTTGTCTGCCAACCAGCGGGTAGCTGCATCCGTTAGCTCAAAGGTTACACCACGATCGGCCAATTGTGCCTCAAGCTGAACAACAAATTTACGCACCACCTGATGAACAATCTCGGTTGGCAAATGGCCGAACGCAATGATAGCATCCAGACGATTGCGAAATTCTGGCGTAAACAGCTTGTTGATCGCCTCTTCATCCTCACCATGACGCTGAGAGGCCG
>JAOXSG010000167.1 GCA_025800105.1 Cohaesibacter sp.
TCACGATTTAGCAACCTAAATCGTGATTAGTCTAAATCTTTGTGTGACCACACAAATTACCCATTCGAAGATCTTGCTTCAAAATGTGACAAACAAAACAGGCTTGAGAGTTTAAGAAGGTAAATTTCCATGTACATGATCTGGAAAAGTACAGCTGTGGTCTGTTTTCAGCGTCAAAGCATCTTTTAAAGTCAAAATGTCATTCTCAAAGTTTTGGAAAGTAAATCGAGTTTTAGCAGAGAATCAAGATTCAATTCTGAAGGCGGACACACCACAGAGTTAAATAGTGATTAGCTATTGTGTTGACCTGTCAATCATTTGTGAAACACAGCCGCCAATCCATCTGTATTGCACAAACAAGATTTTGGTCAAAACGCCTGATTTTTTTCTTCACTTTTAATTTTTTTTTTTCAGATTCTAAGGTGATTAAGAGTGTTTTTCATCACAGTTTTTTTAGCGCGTTCCTATTTTCTTGGACTCAGTTTGTAGTAAAATTGGCCCTGAAAACACCCAAGAAAACTTTAAAAATGGGTCTTTAGAAACTGCACGTCGATGCGCGAATTCAGGCGTAATTAGCGTTTTCTTGTTCCCCTCAGCAATGTGAGATGCAGCCCGCGTTTCGAAACCCGTGCCCATTGTTTGCTT
>JAOXSG010000183.1 GCA_025800105.1 Cohaesibacter sp.
GGCGCGTCAGGAGCTGGAAAAGTCAAAAATTGGTCGAAAAGCGCGTATGTCTGGCATTGAAGAAACCATTCATATCATGCAATCTGCTCCTACTTTGCCGGAAATCTAGAGCATTTTGAATAAACACGTCGTTATTCAAAATGCTCTAGCCGTTGGTATAACAAGCTATAACAGATTGGGGGGCTTGTTATCGAAAAGCATTTGGGATGAGGCTTTTTAGTTCTTAAAAGCTGTAGCGTAGTCCCAAAGTCCCGGAATGGCTTCTTTCAATATGATTAAAAGACCCGGCATAGGCCATATTCAGATGAAATGAGCCTTGTAGGGACATAGACAGGCCCGTTGAGATGTTAAAGACATCTTTCAAAGGCGCAGTGCCCAGATTTTCAAAGCTTTTTCCCTGATCAATCGAAACACGGCTGGCTCTTGATAATTCTCCAAAACGGCGGGTCCAGGATAGGCCAAGAGTGGGAACGATTGGTATATCACCAACAAAGTAAACGGATGAAAGATTGACACCAATCTTGGTATCCCCTGTGCGTGTGATATCAGGAGCGGTATGGACGGCAGCATCGGGATTGCCATCTTCAACAATGGCGGATTGCTTTAGCCAGCTGCCCTGTAGGCGCGCAAAGGGCTGTATAACCAGCCCATCTATTGTCAGTCTGTGCCCCACTTCCAAAGCGGACTGGATGCGATAATTGGTATAATGGGCCTGCATTTTGCGCAAATCGCCCTTGCCATCAATATCAATGAACCGGCTTGTATCATATTGATCAGCGCCCAGCGTGATCAGGCCATCTGCATACCAGTTCTGCCATTCAAAGGTGCCTGTTAGTCCAGCTTGCATCTGGATGATGTCAAGACTCGTAACATTCTCATTGATATCAACATCCACCTTGGTGGCAGAGCCAGTCAGGCCAAAGCGCAGATAGTCATCGGAATAAAAATCCAGCCCTGCCATCAGTCCACTGGCATCAATTTTGACGCTGGCATTTCCCCGGTGGGCGTTTTTTCGGCCAAGGCTTCCAAGGCTAGTGATGAAAAAGGAGCGCTCCAAGGGGGGCAATTGGTCCAGATTCTGATCCGCCAGTGTTGAGCTGATGGCTGTTTGTGCATCCTGCGCGGTTTTTATTTGTTGATAGGCAAAAAGGGCCGTTTGTGCAGGAGAAGAAACGGAAGCAGGGGCTGAGACTGGCGCAGGAGCACTGACTGAAGAAGAAGCACCAGAGGAAGCCCCTCCTGATGAGGACCCAGAAGCGGCATTTTCCCCGACGTCCCGCTGATACTCGAAAAATTCGGCAGGTGGCGCACCTGTACAATCAAATGGTCTGGTTGGTGTGCGATAAATAAACTGGAAATATTCCAAAAGCGAGCAGGATACTTTGTCCGGGATATCAGGGTCAAAGGCAGAATAAGGAGGGGGGCTTGCCAGAGCGGGCTGTGTGACCAGAAATGTTGAATATAGCATGTGAGCGGCAAAAGCCCAGCCAGTCTTTCTTTGGAATGACACCACGATGATCCTATCTGTCTTCAGAATGCTGACAGTTTTTATCTTGCCTTGTGTTCATAAGCAACGATCCCAGTCACAAGCGTTGATCATGTCCAGAGAAGAGGCAGGTTTGAGTTTAGTGTAAAAGCATTGATTTCGTAAAATTTAGGTATACCTATAATAGCCTTTGTCATGAACAGCAAATATTTGTCCTTTTGCGTTTATTTGGGGTCTATTCTGCTTTAATGAACAAAACATGCCTTGGCACACCCAAAGTGAACATCATTATGCCCCTTATCGGTTATGCTCGTATTTCAACAACAGATCAGAATATCGATGCCCAATTGCTTGCTTTGAAAAAAGC
>JAOXSG010000187.1 GCA_025800105.1 Cohaesibacter sp.
ATCTGTACCCATGACTTCTATCTGAACTCTGTACTTGTGTCCTTTCCATCTAAGAAAGCATCTGAAAGAGCCAATTGGTCTGATTAATCTCTTATCGAAATTCTTTAGTATGAAAGTGGATTCTTCTAATTCTACCTCAGGGAACAGCTGGTCAAAGGTCTTCTTGTTGATAGCATTTGCATCTGCACCTGTATCCACCTGTAGAGTCAATTTCCTGTCGATTGAAAGAGGTGAAAGGCCACAGCCAAATTCTATCATTATTGGTTTATCACTGGAGATACCTGAAAGAACATTCATGACCTTTGGCTGGTACTCCTTTAGAAGTCCTTGCTCATCGAAGAAATCCGCTTCTGAGGGGCTTCCTCCGACTGCTGCTGCAACATTCATTCTGCCTGTAGGATTAGAATTAGAATTAGCTTTCTGTGGGAAATTACCAGATTTTCTACATGCAATTTGATAATGGCCAGTAATACCACATGCATCACACTTGGCATTGATTGCCTTGCAGACTTTTTCATGTCCTTTGGTGAAGGGTTTCTTGCATCGGTAGCACTGCTTGCCTGGACCTGTAGAAGCCTGTTTCTGTCCGCTAGAAGAAGAATTAGAACCATTAGAATTATTTTGGATTTTCTGTTTGTTCTTGTTACCCTTGGATTTCTTCTTCTCATAGGACACATAGTTGATCTTCTGCACGGTAGAACTCATTTCTGTGAGTGTCTGTCTGGTTGAATCTTCCATTTGTAGAATTTCTATCACTTCCTGAAGCTTGATTTTCTCTCCCTGTTGAACAATCTTGTCCTTTGCCTT
>JAOXSG010000208.1 GCA_025800105.1 Cohaesibacter sp.
CCCGATGAGATTTTCCCAAATCTGCAGAAGGAGTTCTGCATACCTCCCCCAGATAAGGTGAATCCCCTATTGTACCCACATTGGAGGAATGCGTAGCTTATGCCATTGCACCCCCTACCAATAGAGTACATTATCCCCCCATTTACCCATGGCATCCCATATTGGACCATGCGAGTATGCGTCACCCACTCCAATGAGACACCACAATCCCTTCCCCTTGCCCTTGCGACCCCTGGTATCCCATATTTGGACCACGCGAGTATGCGTCACCCGCTCCAATGAGATACCAAAGTCCCTTCCCCTTATTTCATTGACCAGCCCTGAACCTACCAAACACTAATGGCTGCCAGGTAGCTCTTTGTCTCCTTGCGAGTTACATGACTTGAACCCTACCCTGCCATATAAATATACAGTAGCTACTTTCTCCTTACCTCGTAATTACCTGACACGCTAATTCACTGCCACTGCTTTAGCGCGCGCAATTAACTATTCAATATACCCCCTTCGCATGAACACAGAGCCCATTTAATGTGGAAAGATGAGTGCATGATGCATTGGTTTTGACAAGGCAGCTGTCCAAGAAACTAGAGGGGACGATTGTCCTTGGGACTGCCATTTTTTGTTTCCACCTTCAATACACCCCTTCCCCCCACACAATGATACCCTAGAAAAATATTAAACCAGTAAAAAAAAACAAAAATCGAAGTGTACTACAGTAACCAACTTGAATAACCCAAACCTGAGTGAGTCCA
>JAOXSG010000222.1 GCA_025800105.1 Cohaesibacter sp.
ACCGATCTTTGTTTTTCGTGGTTTAAAATGGACCCAGCTGCCCCAGTTACCATTGCTGATTAACTTTTAGTCCCAGAACACTATTCTGAAGGAGAACGCTTGGTTTAACTGCGAGAAAAGCGGCAAAACCTCCATTTTTTCAAATTGGCAACTAAAACGCCCATCTTGAGTGCGATTTTCCGCAATTTTGGTGCGGACCTCCGAGGAAACGGTTGCGGCGATCCCACCAAGGCTCCCCCGTAGCTTTGCCTGGCTTCTCCACGCTGATGGGCCGCCGGGAAGAGCCCGTCATTCCACTTTATTCACTGGATATGGCTATGTACGCCATTCGGGTCTATCTTTTGCCTTGCAACCACCGCAAAGCATGTCAGGAAAAAAAATGGACGATCCACGATAGAGCTCTTCCCGCCAACTCAAAGCAAATTTCTCTAAGTATAGAAGCACCTCTTAATTTGGGGAGTTCGTGCATGGTACGGGATGGCAAATGGGCCACAACTCACGACAGTACCCTTTTCGGACAAGAGGTGCATCCATACTTCCCACCAGGATCGACTCTTGTGTTTGACACTGATTGTTTCTGCCAGTGCTGAAAAGCACTTTCGGTGCCA
>JAOXSG010000235.1 GCA_025800105.1 Cohaesibacter sp.
TCAAGGCCATCCCGCCTGTGGACCACCAGCCATCACCAATCCAAGTACTTTCTTGCGATATTCGACGAAAGCCCGTTGTGAATCATTTGCATAAAACGCAGCATGTTTCACCTTCACATGTTCATGCAAATCCGCCTCATCGGAAAATCCACTATTGCACAGCCGACATGGATAGGCCTCGATGTCTTCGTCCAGTTCAAACTGCCGTAGCACCAAACGCGACAGAGCTTCGCCAACGCCGTTCACCGTAGGACTCACACTTGGAGACGCATGGCAACGGCGCCCAATTTGTCATAGAATCTATCCAACCCCAAAGGCTTTTGCAAATAGTCGAAGGCCCACGCAGCCGTTTCGTCACAAGATCCCAAAACATCCATAGTTGGCACATAAAATCTGTCAAATACTCTGGCACCTACAAAGTCAACGCGAAAACCGCAAACATTCACAAATACATATTTCCAAACAAGATCATAGCTACAATTTCACCCAAACCCCACCTTCCGACCATCCTGGAATCGAAAAAAATCCAGCACGCTCAAAACCTGATCGCCACATATCTTCATCCAACCCATCCTCATCTCGACCAGGCCAATCTCCAACAGGTCGCGTCGCCAAAATTGACGCCGGATAAGCTCGGCTCAGCAATTTTCTCCGAATGGCCGGCTCCGAGTCCACGTACTTGTCAATACGATTACGCAAAGATGCATTTTGGTCGACAGTGGGCATAGAATGTTGGCCCGTTTCTTCTTGCCAAGCACGAATTTCTCTTTGCAGTTTCAAAACGTCCAATTTCATGCCATCAATACCACATCGCGCAGCTTTCACACGATTTGGTGCATGACGCATCTCCCAATAGG
>JAOXSG010000237.1 GCA_025800105.1 Cohaesibacter sp.
CCTCCGCAGAGGCTTCTTTGACCGTCGAAAATCCAAACGGAGGAAAGAAGGCATGGAAAGGGTGATAAAGCGAGCAAAGCTTAGGGACAGCCGGAATTAAGCCTCTAGAATCTGGGAAGAAAAATGCAGAGCGCGCTGACCTTCTCCCCTTTCCATCTTCCCCCGCACCGGCTATTTTTCAATTCCCCTTTCCTCTCCCATTTTGTCGCCGTTTCAACACGGGTGGAGCTACCGCGGAGGAGAGCGGTGTCAAATGATTTGACTGAGAATTCTCGCTTTCGTTCCCAAGCTCTCTCATGGGCCTTTATCGTCGTTGCCTGCCTGTCACATAACCTTTTATCCTTGAAGATCAAACGCCGTGTTCCTGCCGTCCCGAGCTAAAAAGAATTCTACACGGCACCGTGGCGCGTGGCAGCATGAAAGTGGTTTCAAACGCCTAACTCGATTCCGGTGGCGCCGATTATCAAAATTATGTAAAATGAAAGTGTTCCTTTCAATTATAGCGGGATGTAAACGGCATAGCCTGCAGAACAGGCGTTATCGTTTTTTTGCGTTTGCAAGCTAGCACGATTTCGAGCAAAAAGCATGAGGCCAGCGCGGAGCGCAAGTCGCTAAATGGCTTGGCGCGACAAGTCGGTAC
>JAOXSG010000245.1 GCA_025800105.1 Cohaesibacter sp.
TTATATTCGTTCTCCTGATCCTTCTTACTTTTTCTTGTTTTTAGCTCCCCAGGAATCTACTTGGCTCGAAAACATAAATCTTTTGTTTCCACAAAAACAATTAAGGATTCTTGATGTTCCTGTCCTCAACATCACCTATCACAGTCCACACTTCATACTTCTTCAATGTCATTCTGACTCCACCTTTCCCATACCATTTATTGACGAATCTACAAACAAGATCCTCAATCAAGGATGGATATCCGTTACCAGTTTTGGTTCTTCCTTTCTCCTACTGTTAATTCCCTGTCTCACTATCCTTGACTCCATACGACAATTTGTTATGCATAATGATGAATGTTTCAATCAATCAGTTTCTATTATTTATTTCTCTACTGAGGAGTTCCAACTCAGTCCTTCCGCTGAAATTATGCATGTTCCTGTCCCCGGTACTGAGGTGGACATGGATATTGTTTCTCCCCAGATCGAACAAGCTCTTCCTTTCTACTGTCCTCTCCTCTTGGTCAGTTACCGAATTTTGGCTTACTTTACTTGGAACCGTACGTTCTCACATATTAGACAACGCTTATTGGAAGCCGTCGCAGGAGGGTTACATTCGTCAGCTCCATCCATT
>JAOXSG010000255.1 GCA_025800105.1 Cohaesibacter sp.
CCCACAGCGTTCCAATGGCTTGTCAGCCATGTTGGAGCGTATCAAAGCTGACGCACGAGCCGCCATTCAAGTCGGTTAAACACTTTTATCATAACTATAGAGAAAACCGATAACCGTTGCCAAGGACTGATACCAACGGCATAAAAAAGCGCTGTTTGATCCAGCGCTTATTATTTTTTAGGAAACAGGACTGCTGAATTTTATCCGCGCGCTTTGCGGCGGCGCTGCTGACCCAGTCCCATTTTCTTTGCCAGATTAGAGCGGGCTTCCGCATAACTTGGCGCAACCATTGGGTAATCTGACGCCAAGCCCCATTTTTCGCGATATTCTTCTGGGGAGAGATCGTAATGGGTACGCAAATGGCGTTTGAGTGATTTGAACTTTTTGCCATCCTCCAGACAGATAATATAGTCAGAGGTGATTGACTTTTTGATTGAAACGGCTGGTTTTGGCGCTTCGACTACTTCTTCGGCTTCCGGCTTGCTTGTTTCTTCAAGCGCCTTGTAAATGTCGCCAATCAGACCAGACACATCATTCACAGGAACAGCATTGTTGCTGACATAGGCAGAGACGATATCAGCGGTTAATTCAATCAGAATATTGTTATTTGCATTCTCGGTCATTGTTATTTTTCTTCCTAAAGCCCAATGGAAACTATCTTTTCCATGCAGCATGCGGGGTTTGGCTTTGAACCATGTTTTGGGTAAGACCAACGGCATAAAAGATTGGCCCATAAGGTGCTTTGAAATGGTTTCCTGGACTGCGTCGCTCTTGCTTTGTGGTCAACCAGACCATGGCAGCAAAAGCGTCTTACCAGAAAGCCAATAAAAT
>JAOXSG010000266.1 GCA_025800105.1 Cohaesibacter sp.
TTTTTATTGATGAAGTAAGTAGCAATTAAGAATGTATATATTCAATACACTTGGGAATATGTCATTGTCTTAGAAGACAATAGAACGCATGCATAATTAATGTATGGGGCTGTGCGGAAATTTTTCCCCATCAACTACCAAGTAAACGTCAATTGTCTGAGTACTTAAGAAATGTTCCTTACCTGAGTAAGCTATTCCTGGCTGGAAACCACGTCACTTTCAGCAAAACACAGCGGAACGAGATCGACGATCCATCTCGCGCGGGAGCCATGTTGTCAAAATATGGCGTCTGGAAAATCAGGAATCCGGAATAGGAATGGGAGCCAGGATGGAAACAGGAACAGGAATCGGAACGGGAACGGAATAGGAAAGGGAACCGGAACCAGAAAATTATCTTAAAGAAAATACCCGACATATTACTCAAAACATAAATCAACGAATAGGGGGCCTGTGGAACGAAAACAGCAATCATGTTGCAAGATCAGAACCGATCAAGGAGAAGCAAGGTCAGAATCTAAGCGCCCTTATGAGTACGGATAGAACAAGTCACCGTAATATATCGACTGCATTAAATAACTACATTTCTTTTTTCAGTATTCG
>JAOXSG010000267.1 GCA_025800105.1 Cohaesibacter sp.
AGACAAGGCGGCTCGTGCCCGTTTTCGTCAGGACTTGAAAAGGCATATCAAGGATATTGCTGATCGCTATTTCATCATTGGCGAGACGCAGGAGACGGCCTTTTTGTTTGTGCCCTCTGAGAGTTTATTCGCGGATTTGCATGAATATTTTGACGATCTTGTGCAACTGGCCCATCGGGCGCGCATTGTCATTGTGTCACCCTCTTTGTTGATGCTCTCAATTCAGGTGGTACAATCGATTTTAAAAGATGTCCAAATGCGTGAACAGGCCCATATTATTCAGCATGAAGTCAAGCTTTTGATGGATGATATTGGCCGCCTTGATGAGCGGGTCGACAAATTGCAGACCCATTTTCAAAATAGCATCAAGAGCATCGAGCAAATCCAGATTTCTACTGCCAAAATTGTCAAACGGGGGCGTAAAATTGAGGAGGTGGATGTCCAGGATTATGAGACTGAGGCTCTACAAACTAGCGAGACAGTCCCTTCCAAACGGGGGCGGAGCCTCTCTTCAAATTCCGCGCATCCTCACCTGCCATTAATGCCGGGCGATGAATATCTTCGATAGAGCTGTTGTTGTGCGCATTTGGTTTAGTGCTTATTTTCAAGCATCCTTTATCCGAAAACCGCACACACTCTGCTTTGCGCCTTGCTGCCAACCAACCCAAGGTGATGGCAAGGCGAGCGCGTTGCCATTTATGAAGCTATGCCCTAATCAACCCGTGACAGGGTGATCAGATCCCGTCCCTTTTCATCCTGAAATGAGACTTTATTGGCCGCCTTTTGGTCAAGCTGGCTGACGCGATCGAGAATGTCCAGAATATGC
>JAOXSG010000291.1 GCA_025800105.1 Cohaesibacter sp.
AATGGATCTAAAACCGAAAGAACCCCCAATTTTCCGCAGCACAGCGCAGGAGGATGTGGACAGCTGGCTCGCAAAAATGGAAGATTTTATATACTTGACAGAAGCTAATATGCGCCAGCAAGTGGCTTATATGGCCACGTTGTTACAAGACGCTGTGGGGGATTGGTGGGCTGCGCTGCTAAAAGAAAGACACGGCTCCCGACCAGCGGATTTTGCAGAAATGTCCGCCTTGTTGCGGAAACGGTTCGGGAGTAGCACAAGGGTAGATAGGGCACGCGCTGCACTCAGAAATGTGAAGCAGTTGCAAAATGAAAATGTGCGCGCGTATTCCAGTAGATTTGAGTCTTTGCTGGCAAAATTGCCCAGCTACGATGTTGAATGGGCTAAATCCCAGTATATCTGGGGTTTAAACCAGAAAGTCGCTGAACTGGTTGTTATTGCAGAACCAGCGGATCTTCAAGCAGCCATCCTGAAGGCGGAAAAAATTGAGATGGCAAGGAGTACAGTATCTGGCCACACAGGGCAATCTCCATCAGGATGGTTCAGAGGTAATCGCGGAAGATTTACACGAGGAAGAGGAAGATTTGCAGCAGCAGTTCAGACGACTCCAGGGCCAAGCAATTATCAATCTGGTCAAGGTCAACATCAGAATGCGGGAGTTCAACCTCAATCAGGCCAGCAAGGGCCAAGACCAAATCTAATGAATGTGCAGTGTTACAGGTGTCAGGGCTGGGGACATACATCCTTCTATTGCCCATCCAGCAAAGCAGTGCAGTACAGAGGTGGTAGAGGTGGAGGAAGAGCACGTGGAAGAATGCAAAGAGGCCGAGGAAGAGGAGGAAGAGCCAGAGGACGTGGCCAGTCAGTTAATGCCTCCCTGATCGCGTCCGGATCAGGAGCTCCTGCACCGCCGCCACAGGTGCAGGAAGCTGCCCCAGTGCCCGCGCCGCCAGGGCCGGGAAACTAACTGCGCCCCATCATGGCCAGTTATGTCTGCTGGGGGCGAGGTCGGGGTGCCTTGGCCGTCATGAGCCAAGGGCACAACAAGGAGGAGCAAGCGAAAGGAAACCGACGCAAAAAGGCAAAATGTATAAATATAATTCAAAAGAGGAATATATGGATGCCTGCAGAGTGAAGAGGAACCGGGCCCGGGCAGAGAGGCGCCGTCGCGCAAAGAAGCGCTTGATGGCTGCAGAATCGGAGAAGACCACCAAGATGCAAACCCGAGGTGGTAAGAAGAAATGGAAAGCTGCCACAAAAAGAAGATATAACAAAGATATGCAAAAGAAGAAACAACGGCAGCGCAGGCATGCAGAGAAGAACCGCCAAATTTGGGAGAGGCTGCAGGTCCTTGTGGCCAAAGCGAAGTCTACTGAGACAACGCTACTGCAGCTCACCAAAGCAGCAAGTGAA
>JAOXSG010000302.1 GCA_025800105.1 Cohaesibacter sp.
TCTGAGGGTGGTAGGCGGAAGAATACTTCAGACTGGTACCAGTGAGGCGCCAAAGTTCCTGCCAGCTGTTCGCAGTGAACTGAGGCCCTCGATCTGAGTATATAGCCCTGGGAACACCATGTAACCTAACTACGTGTTGCCACAGCAGCTGGGCCGTAGCCACAGCTGTAATATTCTTGCGACATGGCACTAAATGTACCATGCGCGTGGCCTTGTCCACGATAGTAAGGATGGTATCCTTACGTCCTTGGGTCAATGGCAGATCCGTCACAAAGTCAATGGAAATCTCTTTCCATTTTTCCTCCGGAATCTGGGTAGACATCAGCCTGCCTTTGGCCAGTTGGTGGTCAGATTTCTCCATCTGACACACCGGGCAATTATCCACAAATTGCCGAATGTCTCCCGTCATCCCTTTCCAATAAAATGACTGACGGACCCTGCCAATGGTCCTTTGGACTCCAGGGTGCGCGCTATATGGAGTGCTGTGTAACTCCTGAATGATGCGCGTCTTTACTCCCTCATCTTCCGGTACCAAAATGCGCCAGAAATCGAGATTGACATCTTGATTCTGGTCATGAATAAATAATAAAGAATTCAAAAATTTGTAGGTCACGTTATTAGATGTGACCTGTCTCATTCCCCCTTTCAGCTGGTTCAAAATCTCCGCATAAGGATGCTCATGCTGGAGAGCTGAGACAATTAAATTCTTTATTTCATCATCTAATCGGATTTTAGAGATCGCGGTAGACGCCAGTATTGAAGCTAATTTGATTGTGCCTTGAGGGCATTCTTGAGCTTGGACTGAATTGAATTGATCTTGGTCAACTGTAACTGATTGAGCTTGAGGGCTTGATTTAAACAATTTATGCAGTGCAGCCTGCACTTCTTCATCAGTGGCATTCTCTGCCACCCGCAATTTTTGTACA
>JAOXSG010000304.1 GCA_025800105.1 Cohaesibacter sp.
CACCATCGTCGTGTCTTTCTCAATTTTTTCTGGGTCATGCATTGGCACTTGTGAAGTTGGCGAAGTGCCTCTTGACAACTTCATCTTTGCATTTTTTTTAAACAAATTTCCAGGGGCACTATGGGATGCCTTTGTAAATCTAGCAGAACGGCTCGGATTTACATGGTTTCCACCATGTCCCCGCAGACCCTGACGGAGCACATTTCCACAGCGTCCAGCACCAATCCAGCACCCCCGCTAGGAACCTTTTTTTTCCACCAACTAGCACACCCCAACTCAGACAGACCAGGCAGAATGCGGCACGCCAGGCAGGCAGACCAGGGTGGATTCGAGCCTCTGACCTCAACGCACCGTACCAAAATTGCCTAGTGGTGCAAACGGCTGCCAAAGACTCAAAAGCGGCACCCTAAACACCACCTATTTCCGTCATTTTTGTACCCCTATGTCAGCCTCCCCCCTCCCCCACACCCCCTCCTAATTCTCACTTCGTTCGCAAGGTGAAACTACGCCTAGCCTACCGGCTGGCTTTCGTAAT
>JAOXSG010000321.1 GCA_025800105.1 Cohaesibacter sp.
ATGGCCACTGGGGTTCGCCATATATATATATATATATATATCAATCAATCAATCAATCAATCAATTTCCATTACAGTAGTATAACTCAAAGAGTCATGTTACCGTCCCTATATATGCCAACAAGATATTCAAACTCCTCAGGGCTACACGACCCATATCTGGAGAACATACAACATCTACTATTGTACACAGCCCCAAAACCCCAATCAAGACAATCAAACTCCCAAGACATCCACTCCCACTATTGAAGAAAGTTCACCAAGTTCGGTAGAACGAACACCCAAAGATCCTGCATCGGCCAACCGCCGATGGGCCGACACCAAAAAACGGCTCACCAGATGTTCACCATTACTAGCAATCCAGTTCCAATCCCTTAATCGATCCATTGGGACGTGACGAGTCAGAATTGATCTTTCGACAGCTAACCCAGGACAGGTCTGCAAAATATGTGCTCGGGATAAATCATCCCCACAAATGGGACAAACGGAATCATACCAATCATCCCTGGGGAGATGAAGAGTGCCCAGAAAGACATCACTAGTCAAAAAACGAAGAAATGTAGAAAATTGAAACCGATTCCTCGGTTTCGGTAGAAAATAAGTCTTGCCCACAACAGGAAATGCGTCTTGAGCCGCAGCCACTTCCGGAGCTGAACGCCACCTTGTGGCCCACTCCGTCAAGAGGCCTTTGCGAATTGCAGGGAGAAGGACCCTGCGACTGGCTGGAGGGGGGCAAGGAATAAGCCCCTTAGCTTGTACAGAGCGCCAAAACCATGCCTGAGCAATCTCTCTGGGTAAAAGAAATGTCTTTGGTACTACTTGTCTCCCCGGAATGATTAAATCCTC
>JAOXSG010000325.1 GCA_025800105.1 Cohaesibacter sp.
CGCGCGCGATCGAGTGTCTTATGTTTCTTCTATTTTGGTCTTATGGTTCTTCTCGCGGCTTTGCCGCTCGTTGATCGGCCTCCGGCCGACATCGGCCGGCCTTCGGCCGGCTTCGTGCCGCGAGAAAAACCTCTGGTACCCAGGGTAGAATCCCTGCTCAGCGTTGAGCAAGTTTTGTTCAAAACACAACGCGAAAGTTCGCTAGAAAGAGCCGCCAATTCATGAAGGTACATATAGGTTCTGACGAAAAATTTTCCAGCGCCTTCTAGCCTTGCCCGGTTTGAGTTTCTTCATTCACTTCAAGTTATTTTCCAGTTTATAAACACAACTTCTGTCCTCGGGATCGGCAAGTTTTTCAGCGGCGAGCTGATCATTTTTCGGTTTTTCCATGGTTGTCCCCTTTCCGCCAGCAGCGATGGACGGTCTTTTTAAATTTATCTTCGTTTCCGTGTATTTACTTCCACAGCAAAAATTGTTCATACAAAATATAAAAGCGGTGACGTTTTCAT
>JAOXSG010000350.1 GCA_025800105.1 Cohaesibacter sp.
GAACTTCGTCGTTTGAGTGAAAGATATCAACTTCAGATTGAGGAACTTCAGACTTTGCTTCAAGCATCTGAACTTCGTTTGAGGTTGATTGAAGAGAACTTGCAACTTGGCAATAAGGCACCAATTTTCCTACGTCATCCAGCTGAGCCCAACAGGCCACTTCTGATTGGGAACCGTGGACTTATCGCTTTGTGGATTTGTGGTGTACTCGCTTTACACTTCGGAACATTGGTGAGGAAATTGCTGAGATTGCCACTTCGATTTTTGTTCTCTTCAGAACACGTCTGAACGCACTGTTCACTTGGCGGAGATTTTTTTTACTTCTGACATACGTGGAGTGAAGAGCCTGACTTCTTTTTGAAGTTAGCAACTTCTCGTGAAAAGCATTGTAGATATACTTGTTGAAGATGGACATCGGTCTCGACTTTACTTTCGACAAGATGGCAGAGATCTACTTCAGGAACCATCTGATTACTTCACATGACCTTCGTGTGACTGGAACTCCTGACTACAAGGTGACAAAGGATATTTTCTTGAACTTCCCTTGTCATCGTT
>JAOXSG010000355.1 GCA_025800105.1 Cohaesibacter sp.
ATCCACAGATTTTTTAAAATGATTTGTCAGCCTATGATCTGTGACGTCAGTTGTGAGGTTTTTACACCGAGGTTGAGCCCCAGGTTTCCTCTTTTCTCACCGGCCGCTGAAGAACAAATTCTGTTGTACCACGCAGCATGAGATTCGGTTTGTGTCTCTCGTTTAGATCCTCAGTAATCTTGTTCTGAGTTTCATGAAGATGTTCAGCAGAATAAATTGTTTCTCCAGTTCGATAAACGAGATCAGAATCGGGGGCTGAAGAAGAATAATGGAATGAGAATAACGGAAATTTTGTTCTTGGAATAATGGAATAATGTGTGCTTTTTTGGGAGGAATAATGGAATAATGAAAATTTTTGGGCAGGAATAATGGAATAACGAAACTTTTTGAGCAGGAATTATGGAATAACGAAAATTTTTGAGCAGGAATAACGGAATAATGAACACCCCATTATTCCTCTTCACCCCCCCGATTTTTATGCTATAGCACAGTAAAAGACGATAATAACCCAGCTTGGCTAATATTTGTCCAAAAGGCTTTTTTCGGTGG
>JAOXSG010000367.1 GCA_025800105.1 Cohaesibacter sp.
GATTGTGCCTTGAGGGCAGTCTTGATCTTGAACTGATTTGAATTGATCTTGGTCAACTGTAACTGATTGAGCTTGAGGGCTTGATTTGAATAACTTATGCAGTGCAGCCTGCACTTCTTCATCAGTGGCATTCTCTGCCACCCGCAATTTTTGTACATAACTAGCATTAGCATCAGTGACAGAAGTTTTGCGTACCAACGCATCAGCCACCTGTTGGCGACTGAGTGAGTCCGCAGGGTTCTTCTTGCCAGGGATATGACGTATATCCACATCATAACCCTGCAGGACCGCCAGCCACTTCCAGACCCGGCTGTTGACAGCGGTCTGACTGGGCAAATGGCGGAGCGGGGCATGGTCAGTCTGTATAACTATTGGGTGATTAGCCTGGAAATAGTGTTTCCATTGGCCAATCGCCCAAACGATCCCTAGTAATTCCCTTTCATACGCCGAGTAGCGTATTTCGGTGGAATTGAGCTTCCTGCTAGAGAACGCTATAGGCTGCAGGCCCATCCCGAAATCCTGTTCAAGGATGGCGCCAATGGCAACGTCACTCGCGTCTGTCGTGATAATGAACTGTAGTTCAAAATCTGGTAGACGCAAGATCGGTGCCGTAGCTATAGCAACCTGTAGCGCTCTAAAGCTGCTCTCTTGGGGATCGCCCCAACTCCATGCCACTTTGTCCCGAGTCAGATCGGTCAGTGGCTTAGCTAGCTGTGAAAAACCTTTCATGAATTTACGATAGTAACTAGCTAACCCCACAAAGGACCTAATATCGTGCACTGATTGCGGCCGGGGCCAGTCCAAAATTGCCCTCACCTTTTCAGGTGAGGTGCGAATTCCATCACGGCCTACCTCAAATCCAAGGTAGTCCACTTTATCTTTAATGAATTCGCATTTATGCAAACGCCCGTACAAACTGGCCCGGCGCAGCTTATCAAGTGCACTAACTAGATGATCCCAGTGTTCTTTCATTGAACGACTATAAATAAGTATGTCATCCAAATAGACCAGGATATAAGAATTTAACTCCTTTTTAAATACTTCATTCATAAGCCTCTGGAAAGTATTGGGTGCATTGCACAGCCCAAAGGGCATGACCAGATACTCCCATTGGCCGAGATTGGTACAGAAAGCAGTCTTTTCAATTGAATCTTGGGCCATGGCTATCTGATGATAGCCCTGAGCCAGGTCTAGTTTACTAAAAACCCTAGCTTGCCCCAGACGATCCAGAAGCTGGTCTATCCGTGGCAGCGGATAGCGATCTTTGATCGTCTGTTTATTTAGTGCTCTGTAATCCACGCACATCCTCCATCTGCCGTCCTTCTTGGGCACAAACAAAACCGGTGCCCCGTAAGGACTGCATGATGGTT
>JAOXSG010000599.1 GCA_025800105.1 Cohaesibacter sp.
GAAGCCGTCGTTGGTTGACATTGCTCGGTTCCAGCAACTACCCGTTCATCATCCAGAGGGCCCACCGCTGAAAAGGGACGAAATCATGCCCGTCATCATGGACGCGTTCATGGGAGAGCTGGTTGATAGCAGTGCAGCGGCGCCGGCTCCGGCGATGGGTTTCAAAGTTGCACCATATTGTTTTGTTTTTTTGCTTTTTGTATGTCCTGTAGATGTGAATGCTGGATTTGGTTCTCTAGGTGGGTAGATTTGAATGGTGGATTTGCTTCAGTGTTGTATGTGGTTGGTACTGCAGGTTTGGACATGAGCGTGTGCGAAGAGTTCGTGTCCAAGTTGGTAGCCGACGCAGCTGAGCAGATGGCCGATGGGCGCCTTTTCCCAAAAGCGGCCGCAAAGGGTTCTTTCAAAAAAAGCGTTGCCATTAAAGACTGTCATTAAGGATTGTCATCAAACATCGCCGAAAGTTCTACTGAAGTGAAGGCTGTCTTTAAAGATTGTCATCAAACATCGCCCAAGTTCTACTGAAGTGATGGCTGTCTTTAAAGATTGTCATCAAACATCGCCCAAAGTTCTGCTGAAGTGATGGCTGTCTTTAAGGATTGTCATCAAACATC
>JAOXSG010000387.1 GCA_025800105.1 Cohaesibacter sp.
CGTGGCGAATATCGTGTCTTCGGAAAGTCGGGAAATCCCCAATGAAAACAGGCCGGGGCCTGCCCCCCCCCATGACGTAATGTGGCGAATTTAATTTATAGCCTGAGCAAATAAAAACAAAATAAAACACACACACGAAAATCGAATATTTACGCTCGCTACAGACGAAATATCCTCTTGAAAAATTGCCAACACCAAATATGATCCGATAGATAGCGAAATGAGTGAAATGTCTGGAAGAACAGCTGAAGGCTGGCATACGCGGTAAATCTCAACAAAATTGGGGAAGTCCCTCATGAATGCATTCCTGCGTGCTCGGACAGCGTTTGGTTTTGAATATTTAATTAGCTTCCGGGCTGAACACAGCAATGCTCAGATATCACGGGAATCCGAAATCGACAAAATCAACCCAAAAATAAAGAGAATATCATCTCAAAGATTCAAAGGTGGTGAATTAAAGGAACACAGTTTCTCAGATTTTCCCGAGAACTGGCAGAATTAGTGGGCCGGAAGTTG
>JAOXSG010000393.1 GCA_025800105.1 Cohaesibacter sp.
GGTTTCCAACTTCGATGTCAGTGCCAAGCTTTCTTCTTGCATGTTTACAGACGGGGTTTTTCCCTATGCAAGTGTTTTGGTTTGGGCATACGGTTCTTTCCATCGGCTTACACCGTGCTAACGGGATCACGGCTCTGAGCGGTTGGAATTGACTGTGTGACGATTGATTGTTGCCGCACTTTCTCAATGACATCGTCCATCGGTTCCTGCTGATCCCGATGGAATTAGTGTTGCATTTGATACAATTTACCTTGTTTTACTGCTGGGCGTTGATGTCTGTATTCTTTGGCTTCGTGCCATTACAAGGCAGGGCGGTCTACAATGGAAAACACGGGATGGCTGATGCTTTTCTGGCCTCGTTTTATACCTTTTTTTGTCCCGAAGAAGTGGTATTTCTTCCGATGGTACCATTTTTGTTTCGATGATTTGCACAGTCATTGCTGATTGCCTACACCGTGTTAACTCGGTCACGGCTCTGGGCGGTTGGCCTTGCCTGTGTCGTGG
>JAOXSG010000402.1 GCA_025800105.1 Cohaesibacter sp.
CTGTGCCTCCGCCACTCTCTACGTATCGTTCAACATGTGCACGACCGTATCGCACCATGGCGATTATCCAAACTCCTCCTTTCCTTTTTATACCAAAACGGCATCCCCGTCCTCACCCTCCACGACAACGTTCAAGCACAAATCCAACACGCCCTCTCGCGGGGCACTGATCTTCATCTCACCTCACACTTCGGCCGTTACTTGCATAACTACGAATCTTTGGTCCACACACTCAAGTACATCTCCACATCCACCCTCTTTACCAATTTCTTAAAACCTCTCTCCTGGGAAGAACTCGAAGCTCGTGAAGGCTCCCTCAGCTCCAGCTATCACTCCGACCTCCTCGACTTGCTCTTTGCCTTTCTTTCCACCATGGATGCTGTCCCTCACCCTTACTTTCCTGCCTCTCCTGACGCTCTTCTTTCCGTCCTCCTCCAAGGTTGTCACCGCCCTCCTGGTACACTCGCTGGCTTTTTCCACTCCGCTATGGAACCTCATGAAACACCCCCTCACTACTATCAACGGATCTTCATCTTCTCGCTCCGCTTTCCGGCCCTTACCGCACTTGGCCTCCCTGTACCAGATGTCTTAGCTATTGAAGAAGCCGTCAAACATACCCTCCTACGTTGTCC
>JAOXSG010000405.1 GCA_025800105.1 Cohaesibacter sp.
CAGGATGTTCCGGAATGTTCCATGTTCCGGGTTTTATAGACGGCCCAACTTGTCACATCGGATGTGAAGCGGTGTAAAACGTCAGTGCAGAATGCCTCGTGACACGCAGAATGTTTCATTGATGTCACGCAGAATGCCTCATATCACGCAAATTGCTTCATTACTGTCACTTAGGATAGTTTATGCCATGAAGTCTGCACAGACAGTGAATACATGTGAAATCACTGTATGTTGACTACGGAAATGAAATCAGGGCCCGGTTGTTCAAAGGAGGATTAGCCTAACCCAGGGTTAGCATCGCTTTTGAATTCCGTTTTAAAAGCTAAATGATGGGGATTTCTGTAAATCTTTTTTGTCCTAGATTTTAACTTTGGCTGCTTTCAACTGTAACTTTAAATTAGTGGTGGAAAAACCTTTTAACTTGAGAAACAGAAACCTTGGTTAACTTTTAACCCCGGGTTAGCGTTAACCGGCTTTTGAACAACCGGGTCCAGATGATGAAATTA
>JAOXSG010000433.1 GCA_025800105.1 Cohaesibacter sp.
CGCAGATGTTTTTCATGGCGTACGGGATAACACTGGGGACAACCGTGCCAGAAACAGCCGTGAAATTCATAGATGGTGTGGGTCTCGGGATGGAAACCGTCCACGGTGAAGGGGGTACCAGGAACGTGATACTCGCCCGCGTTGCCCACGTGTTGCAGATGGGAACGGTAGGCAGGATGAGGATGGTCGGGATAGGCGCGAGCCATCCTGTCTTCGACTTCCAACTCTTCGGGGGTAAGTTGACTCAGAGCTTGTTGGCGAAGATGGTGATCGCACCAGGTCAACCATTCGAGGGCCACTCGGGATTGATTGATGTTGTTGCGCCATCCGCCCACGGGTTCGCTGGCCAGACTGTTGGGGATCATGCGGTTCATGCGCAGATCTCGATTGCAAGCCGAGGCGATGGTCATGTGTTCAAACGGGTTGAACCCGGCTTTGTCTTCAAACACACGTTTGAAAGTCATACAGCCCTCTTTCAAGAGACGCACATCCGATTCGCAATAGGCCACCAATTCTTTTTGGAAGTCAAAGACAGGATGGTTCGCGCCTATCCCGATCATCCTCATCCCGCCTACCGTTTAATTATCACCTGCAGCACGTGGGCAACGCGGGCGAGTATCACGTCCCTGGAACCGCATTCACCGTGGACGGTTTCCATCCCGAGACCCGCACCGTCTATGAATTTCACGGGTGTTTCTGGCACGGTTGTCC
>JAOXSG010000436.1 GCA_025800105.1 Cohaesibacter sp.
GTTTCTAGGAGGGTGAGGGTACCGGCTGTATGTTTCCAGACGGCAACGCCAGCACCCCCAATTTGGAGCTCCCGGAAGGCGCCACCATCAAAGTGAAGCACCAAGTCGTTATGGGAAGTGTCAGGATCCCCAATAAAAAGCGGGGTACCAGGAGAGAGGGGTAGAAGGGCCCGCAAGTAGCCATGAATAGAACCACACGAACACAGCTTAAACTCAAGAGTGCAGTTGGGGGGGCGAGACATTACTTTCTGGAAAGCAAAAAGTTTTTTAATAATAGGGGATGAGGGGGAAAAAACTCCGATAAGATCGTCAGCGCTACAAGTGGCAGATATAGAGGGAGCGGGTCCATAGAAGTGGGGATGTCCCTCCGCCTCGAGTGATAGCGTAGGGAAGTGAAGGTGATGAAAGGTACAGGAGTTAGAACTTTTGGGAGTGAGGGGAGAGGAGGGGCGAAAAGACGGAGAGGAATGGAAGACCTGGGGAAGGAGAGAAAAAGCTCGTTCAGCGAGTGAACGAGGGAGA
>JAOXSG010000437.1 GCA_025800105.1 Cohaesibacter sp.
GGACAACCGATAAGTATCGTAGATCCTACATGGTGTTTTTTTTAAAATGTGACGTGTTTGACCTTTAATAACTTCCTTCCTAGAAGAGCTTAGGTCCTGAAGTTTTCAGTGTACAGAGAGGAGATAGGGACATTTTGTTCCTGTAAGAATCAATGAATTCCAATCAAACAGAAAAATTTGGCAGAAGACCAAAGTCAAAGTTCCGATTTCAGCCCTCTGGTCTTACTACATAAGAGCTGGCCACTTTTGAGTGAAAATTGAGGTACCAGGGTTGGGGAAATGGCCGCCAAATTTTTGTCTCTCAACTTTGGCTTCTGATTTTTTCAGGGATGTTAGAACTAAGCGTCTCGATTTCCCCTCCTCAGTGGGTGACATCATTTGGACAGCAAAATTTGAGTTTGGCTTGGCTTGCACTGCAGCTGTTGAGATGAGAGCTTCTCTTCCCTCCTCTCTTTTTTTGGTGATTTTGGACAGATAGAGCTCAGAGAGTGGCAGCAAGGCAGCACTTGGCTGCTTTGCAGAAAAAGGAAAAATGTTGTGTCTCAGGCTGACTGCCCAGATGACATGCACTGAGTAGGAAGATCGAGACGCTTACTTGGGACTAGTGATGACCATCAGGGGCTCTTCCTATG
>JAOXSG010000449.1 GCA_025800105.1 Cohaesibacter sp.
CACACGTGAGTCGCGCTCCGCGCTCGCCTCGTTCTTTTGTGCTCGCCTTCGCGCTCGCCTGCAGTACGCGAAAAAATGGCGCCTGTACTGCAGGCTAACTCGTGTACGAGTAACCAGACATATCCTTTCCACCATTAACAAATACGCTGCTTGCCCCTTTGAACGATCTCTGCTGTAATCTCTACGTTGCAAAATAAGTGAAAAAATTTGAACTTGACGTACCGCTATAAGCTCAAATGAATTTCATGAACCACGAAACGCAACTCGATTTGCGCCTAGCCGGATCCAAAGAATTTGGCTTGCTGTTGAAATTAATCTTTTATAACTCCTTTGAAGTTATTACTGGATTTCCACGTCCTTTTAACCAAAGAAATCGGTTTAAGACTCAATTTCACGCTTTCGTATGGCTGTTTTCAAACAGCTAACAGGCAAGGGCGCGCAGAGCGATAATTACTTCATGTAAAAATGTCATCTGGGGCGACGTAGGCCGTAGGCACACATGGTGCTTCGCGCGCGCGCGCCCTGGGCGCGCGCGCGGAGCTCCGCTATTATTGAAGACATTTGTTGAATTTATCTTAGTTTGCTGTGGTGATATTTTGGTTGTCA
>JAOXSG010000450.1 GCA_025800105.1 Cohaesibacter sp.
AATAATAATGCTTTATGATGATAATTAGACATTGATAATAAATGGCTGTCATGTGTCAATTGTTATTAAAGAGCAATCAGTCCGAGTACCAGATTATGGACTTTAATAATCATTACTTTTAATACGGACTGCAAAATAATATTAGTTTAGTCTGCATCTACTATGCTAGTAACTTATGAAGCAGCTGCAGAATAATATTATAATAATTTGAGCGTGATAATAGCTATGATCGAGAGCACTACATGGAGGGAACCCTAGATGCATCAGGGAACCCCGAATAGCAGGAAAATTCCTTCAATGTTGATCCTCCGCGTCATGGCAGACACTATGAGCACTACCCGGCTTCAACAACTTACAAGTGTTTTGCTCAGTGGGACTGCGCCCCCCAGCTTCAACCGAAGAGAATGGATCACAGTGGTTCGTGACTCTCTTGACCAAACCCCAATGGCAGTTCACACTCGAGTGCATTTGATGCTTGTTGCGCAATTAGTCAATGAAGCAGGTCACACTCTCTCAGTTACGACTAGCGCTGGGCATGTCATCCCTTTTCATGAGATCCCATCCTG
>JAOXSG010000451.1 GCA_025800105.1 Cohaesibacter sp.
TACCAACAACTACTGACCGATTACCGCACCAACACGGGAAACACCAAGAATTTCCCTGAGAAAATGATCCTGGGTGCCGAGAAAGTCGTGGTACGCATGTGGCACGAACACGCCATCTCCAAGAACTACCAAGCAGTGGGCCTTGGCGAAATCATTACCAACAGAACCTTCACAGCCACTGGAACCGTCAACAGCACAGCCAAACGAGACAAAGCCGATAAGACCCTTGTCCTTGATCCGGAGCACCATACCCTAGTACAACAAGAACACAAAGATTGGGACCCCCAATCGATGATGATGATTTTGGATTCCCTTGACGCCATTCGCTGGGCATGGATTCTTATTCAAATAAATCTCCACCCAAGATGCCGTTGACGTTTACATTGACCGTTTTATCCAACTCACCAGAAAGAATCCCCAACGCCTCCAGAACGTGAAAGATGCCTGGGACACTTTTGCCTGCACCATCGCCATGAGAATGAGAACCAACGTCACCTTCAAGCAGGCGACCGAAGAAATCCTCCAAGACCCAGTCATCATAGCCGACATCCTATCCCAACCACCTCGCAAGAAGCCACGCCTCGAAAAAGGCAAGAACAAGAAAGGAAAAGGAAAGGGGAAGAACAAGACCAAGCACAACCAATGGCATTACCAACCGCGCTACCAACCATACCAGCAGCCAACCAACACTTTCCAATACTCGACAACACCAACACGAACTATTCAACATCTTTATAGTCAACTGAAC
>JAOXSG010000460.1 GCA_025800105.1 Cohaesibacter sp.
CGCGCCTCCGCACGACGTCGCTGCAGTGTATTGCCGGCAAAACCAGCACAGATTACGGAGACTAGCATATCTGCCGCATAGTGACCCGCGGACGAGAAGTGTTTCGCAACAGGGAGATCATATAACAATCGATGATGAAAATACGAAGATGGCGGACGGCAGCTAAAGTCTGAGCTGCTTCCCTTTCACCCCACAGCCAGCTTCTAAGGCAATGGCCGAAAAGATAGACGGCAAGATAACATCCTATACAAGACGAAAACGAGAAGAGAGCGGCAGTGGCTCTTCAGACGTCGACAAACCACCGTCTAAAACGCCCAAAGCAATCGATCTCATTAGCGAGAACGACGCTGAAGATGACGCAAATCTTAAAGAGATCTGGAAAGTTGTTAAGTCCATCCAAGACAACACCAACCAACTTCTAGAAGACAACCGTTGGCTGAAAAAGCAGTACAAAGAGCTTAAAGCATCTATTGATTTCCACACAAAACAAGCGGATGACTTAAAGAA
>JAOXSG010000477.1 GCA_025800105.1 Cohaesibacter sp.
CGACAACACCCTTCATTCCTTGCACCTTCCACGCAGACGCATTGGTGACACGCAGGTGGTCCTGCAGATCTTTGTTGCCAAGGGATCCACATGCTACTCTGGGACCAAGTTTATGACGATTGTGGATTCCAGCAGCTGGGAAACCCATCTCATTGCAGCTGGAAGGCGCGCCTGCTCCAATAGCTATGGCAATGTTGTCCACTACTGGCCTGTCCACCGCAGTATGGAGGAAGCAGGCGCCCTACATGATCGTCGGTTGAGGAGCTTTGTGGTGACTGAAACTGGCCCTGATGAGCGTGAGACCTGCTGCATAGTGGTAGCAGTTTACACGCCGCTATATTTCCATGTTGGTGCCTGCAATTGGCCACGTTCCACTTGTCAGTGGGACCTGTATGCCTTGTGCGGCAGAGGTAAGTACTGGGTTCTCTACCACAACTGCCGGAGGTTGACCAGGGACAATATTGAGCTGCATGACGGGGACTTTCTGGCCCTCTTTGAGCGGAACTTTGAAGCACGTCCCTTCGCTGACTTTGCTGCCTTCGAGGATCATAC
>JAOXSG010000484.1 GCA_025800105.1 Cohaesibacter sp.
TTATTTTCCAGATGATAGAGGAAAGACCCACCGCCGGTTTGCATATCTAGCGGCCAACCGAAGGAATGGGTGACCAGACCCTGATCATGCTTTTCAGGATCAATTTCCCACAATTCTTTGATACCAATGCCAAATTTGGCAATATCGCTGTCTTTGTCCAAATCATAATTGGCAATGATTTGCTTGGCCAGAGACCCGCGAACACCTTCTGAAATCAGCGTATATTTGCCGCGCAATTCCATGCCGCGCATGAAAGTGTCTTTCGCAGCGCCATCGCGGCCAATACCCATATCGCCGGTTGCAACACCGCGCACAGCGCCATTGTCATCATAAAGAACTTCGGCAGCCGCAAAACCGGGATAGATTTCAACCCCAAGAGCTTCAGCTTTTTCAGCCAACCAACGGCACACATTGCCCAGAGAGACAATATAATTGCCATGATTGTTCATCAAAGGCGGCATGGCAAAATTAGGCAGGGTCAAACCACCAGCAGGGCCCAAAACCCGGAAAACGTCCTTTTTGACCTCGGTCTGGAACGGATGCGAGCTGTCCTCACGCCAATCTGGCAGCAATTTGTCAAGACCACTGGGGTCAACAACAGCGCCAGAGAGAATATGAGCCCCAACCTCGGACCCTTTTTCCAGCTCCACAACAGAAATTTCTTCGCCTTTTTCCTGCGCAAGCTGCATGATCCTGATCGCAGCTGACAAACCGGCAGGGCCAGCGCCGACGATGACAACGTCAAATTCCATATATTCGCGTTCGGGAAGATCGATCTCGTCAGTCATAAAAGGGTCCTTTCTGTCGGGGTCGAATGGTCCGGGGTCTTTTCAACCACATTATGCGATAGACAACAAGTCCCTTTGAGGATTGTCCAGCGCCTGCTATAAGAATGCTTTAGCGTACAAATATAGCGGAAACCAAGTGCCAAATTCTCCTCACATTGCGACATCTGCTTATGATCTTTCGGCACTCATAGACTGGTATGAGGCTGTCGGAGCAGATTGCGCGCTGGAAGAGGGGCCGCAAGATCGGTTTGAAGAAACAAACCGACAAATTGCTGAACGTCAGCAGGCCAGAGCAAAAAAACTCGGCCAAACACCGAACGAGACAGACTTTGCGTCTTCTTCATACTTGGCTTCTGCCATGCCTGCCGGGGCACAACAGACGGATTTTTCCTCCCGGACGGGACAAAATATATCCAACACATATGATAAGACGTTTACGTCAAGGTCATCAAAAGGTCAATCCCCTACTTTCGACAAGCCAGCAGCTGCGCAAGCTCCGCAAGCATCAACAACACTGCCCAATGCCCCGGCTTTGGCAGGCATGGGCCAACAAATTGAAGAGGCACGCCAGCGCGCACAAAAAGCCCGCTCTTTGGAGGAATTGCGTCAGACATTGGCAAATTTCGAAGGATGCAGCTTGAAATTCTCAGCCAAGAGCCTTGTCTTTGCAGACGGGAACCCACAAGCAAGATTGATGTGCATTGGCGAGGCTCCGGGTCGGGAAGAGGATATACAAGGCCTTCCCTTTGTCGGCAGGGCAGGGCAATTGCTTGATAAAATGCTCGCCGCCATTGGCCATGATCGCTCCAACAGCTATATCACCAACATTTTGCCATGGCGTCCACCGGGCAACCGCAAACCCAGCCTTGGGGAAAGCGAAATGATGCAGCCCTTCATTCACCGCCATATTGAGCTGGTCAATCCCGATGTCCTACTCTTCCTTGGTGGAACAGCCGCCCAGCATTTGCTGGCCAGCAAAGACGGCATCATGCGCTTGCGCGGGCGCTGGAAAAGCTATGCAATAACAGATGCTGAGGGACAAGCGCGCCATATTCCGGCCATGGCGACGTTGCACCCGGCGTTCCTCTTGCGCACCCCGGCACAAAAACGCGCAGCTTGGCAGGATTTGCTGGAAGTCTCAGCCAGACTGTCAAACACATAAACTGGCATATGGCTCGTAGCTGAGAAACAGAGATAGCATCAATAGAGCAATCACCTTAAAAACTGGACGATAATTTGTCTTTTAGGCCATTGATCCAGCGCTTGAAAGAAGAGCGCATCGTCGTTTCCCTGACCAGACGAAAGCCCAGATTATCGGGTGGTACGCCAACGGCACAACCACCGGCCTTTGCATCTTGAATAAAGCTCGAAATATAAGCCCGATGCTTGCCTTGCGCGACCAGAACCCCACAATTTTCAAAAGATCCCTTGGCGGAATTATCATCCTGAATATGAAAGCGTTGGAAACAGGTGTCTGTCCATTCCCAGACATTGCCGGAGACATCATAAAGGCCAAAACGGTTTTTGCCAAAAGCACCGGATAAGCGTGGCATTGCACTGCTCTGACCCCGCAATGAGGATTGGCGTTTATATTCCGCAATCCAGCGTTTTGCGGGATTGCTCTCATCATCCTCTATGTCTATCGCGTCATCATAATAGCGATCTGCGGCGTAATAGGACCATTCCTTGTCGCTGGGCAAACGCCAGTCAAGGCCAGTTTCCTGATTAAGCCAATGGGCATAGCGCACAGCGTCATCATAACTCACTCCAGTGATTGGCAAGCCGCGCCTGCCGCGCAGATGTCGATTATCAGCAGGGGCGCAAGCACCAGCATCAACGCAGCTTTGATAATCTTTTGCACTGACAAGATGCTCCATCACGTCAAGAGAATAGGATTGATCAATGTCTTTAAGGGGAGCGTCTGAGACGCGATTGCCTTTCAAAAATTCACCAGCCAATCTATAGGAAAAACGGCCCGGCTGTATTGTGACCGTTGGTGGAACGGAAACTTTGGGTATTTTCGCATTGGCTTTTGGACTTGTGACAAACTCAGAAAACAGAAATATCCCGGCCACGGAAACAATTGAAACGAAGAATGCTTTTGAAAAATTGGCCATCACATGTCTCCTTGTCAGACGTGCAACCGAAAAGAATGTGTGATGCGCAGACAAAAGCCTGCGCATCACGGGGGACCACGAACCCTAAGTCAGTTTGATTGGTTTTGCCTGGCCCATCAAACCGCTAGCTTTTAATGGGCCCCGGAGCTGAAACCTGTTTCATCAAGTCGTCATTCCAATCCCCTTCGACAACAATGTGCCCTGTTGCCCCCAGATCAATGGCTTCAATAAGATTGTGGTTCACATAGGCATAGACACCGGGCTGGCGGAATGTGTAATAAGCCACCCCAGCAGAGCCACCGCGAATAAACCATGTCTCCAGATCACGGGCCGGGGCATCATGAATATTGCCCGCTTCCCAGACGAAATCCCCATGGCCGCCAATGATATGCGGTCTTGTATCGCGGTTGGCCTGACTATGCACAAACAGGCAGCGATCACCAACCTTGGCTTTCATGGCATTGTCACCGGTCAGCGCACCAACTGCACCATTAAAGACAATGTGAGATGGGATCAGACCACGCATCAATTCAGCCGTGTCAGCGTAAGAGTCGCTAGGCGATGTATAGGTTTTGTAATTGCCATCCTTGTCTTTTGGTACATAGAAATCTTGCTCACCGACATAGAAAATCTTGTCATAGGGAAGCAGATTGCCATCCCCATCTTTCAAGCCATCGCGAGGCAAGACCAACAGAGCACCGCTCATGCCAGAGACAACATGCCATGAGATCATAGGGCCGCCCGGAGCACAGTGATAGATGAAGGCTCCAACCTTGGTGGCTTTAAAGCGCAAAACAACCTGCTCGCCCGGCCCAACATGTGTCAGTCCACCGCCACCAAGGGCACCGGTTGAACCATGGAAATCAATATTGTGCTCTTGCTCATTTTCTGCTGGATTAACAAGTGTAAGCTCGACATAATCTCCTTCATGAACAACCATCAAAGGTCCGGGGACTGTGCCATTGAAGCTCATGACCCAGGCCTTGGTGCCTTCGTCATCAATTTCTTTCTCTTCTTCCTTAAGCTCCATACGGAATTCATAAACAGTCGGCCCGCCTTGTGCGATTTGATCATGTTCATGGACATAAGGAGGGTCAACAAGGTCAATTTTTTTGCGGGGAAGCTTGGCAATTTCTTCTTCCGTGCGCTTCTCCAAGCCTTTCGCCATGGCTTTTTCTTTTGCCTGAACGGAGGATGCAATTGTGCTGGCAGACGCTGCAACGGCAAGCCCGGTAAGAACATTTCGCCGATTCATCATGGACCTGATTCCTGAAAAGTTGGTGTTACCTTACCCGCATGATGACTTTTTTATGGTGAGGAATTGCTGTTTTCATAGCCATCATGCGGTTGATTTAAATTATGAATAATATACTCATATTTTAAATTGATTTTGGTCAAGGCACTCAATAATGATAGGTAAAGATCCGTAGCAAATAGCCTTGTTGATGCTCTTTTTCAGCAGAGAAAAATAGTATCTATATATTAGAAATGGTCATAAAATATTTTAGATACAATGGCTTGGGGGATTTCGAAGGTGAATTTAGGATTTTGAAATTCGTAATTTGACGAATGGGGAAATTACGAAGATTAAATAAAATTAATGTGCAAGGCAGCAAGATGACCATCAGGAACCGACGATAGAAACCCGATATCTATCTGGATACCAGATATGCATTATCAATGAGAAAAATCCTCAGCCCCAAATACCCATTGGGCAAACAGACGCAGCCCAGCGGATCATATGATCAAGCGAAAAGGAAGAAGCTGTAAGAGGCTGGAAGATCAACTCCAGCCACCGCCATAGGTTTTATAGAAAATATGCAATCCGATCTTGCCGCGACGTTTCATGGTGCGGGCCCATTTCGGGTTCACATATGTGGCGTGATAATGGGTGGAAGAGCCAATATTTTTCAGCCAAACCTCTTCATTGATCACCTGCCCGGACAATTTCCAAGCAAGATCCCATGCCTTTTTCGACAAGATCCGGTCGCGGATTCCATCACAGGCAAAGGAGAATTGGCAAGCATTGCGCTTATGCTTGTTCTGATACACCACCCCGCAAATGCTGTTGGGATAGGTTGGATTCTTCACCCGGTTCATGACCACTTGTGCAACAGCAATCTGCCCTTTAACCGGCTCGGAACGGCTTTCAAAATAGATCGCATTGGCCAGACAGGTCTTTTGCTGTTTGCTATAGCTGGATTTGGGCAATTTATTGCTCACCCAGGCATGTTCGCCCTTGGTTGGAATTTTGACTTTCTTTTTCTTGGAACTGCCAAAATTAAACCAGCTCGCCCAACGGGATTTCTTTTTTGGCTTTTCAGCCTTGACCTTGGCAGGAGCCAGAGACGCCATTTGAATGCGTGGCTTTTGTGCCGTCACAGAGCCAGCCTCAGAGCCTTTGGGTTTCTTCGCAGCTTTGGCCAGAACGGAACTGGTATCCAGCGGCTTGGCTTTTTGGCGCGGCTCTAGTTTGGGTGATGCTGCAAGGCGTGAACGATTGGGCTTTGTGCGCGGCAAGGCGGCGATTAAATTAAGCGGACCCTTGCGCTCTTCAACACTTTCTTTTGCTTCGCCAGTCTCTTGAACAGGCGCAGCGTCACTCTGGTCAGGGTTCAAATAGGGATTGTCTTCAAAAACCTGCCCGTTTTTTTGCTCCGTCAAGATTGCGCGAAACGGCTCTTCCAATTGCTGTAAAGATGTCGGCGCATAGGCAAGCGATGTGGAACCATCGCCAAGATTTTTTGCGACAAGATCACGCGTCTGAGGGGCGTTGCCTGTGTCAGCCTGCGCCACCATCATCCCGGTGATCGGCTGTTGCACAGGATCGGGCAAAAGAAAGGCCTTGGCATCTGCCATCATGATCCGGCGATCTTTTTTCCGGGCAAAGGCTTGCTTGGGGAGGGCCTCTTGTTCGGGCTGATCAAAAAGGCTGTGCATGGTCCACACAGCGCCAGACCAGTTCAAAGCAATGGCTTTGCGCCCACTGGCTACCTGATAGGGCTCCCAGCCCCACGCTTTGCGCCGGTCGCCTTTGCCTGAACGTTTGACATGGATGCTCTGTTTGCGATCAACAAAAAGCAAAGGCTGATCTGAAACAGGCGCATGGCGGGCCGCTTGCGGATCATCCTTGATAATTTCAGCAATTTGAATCAGGGCGCGCTGTGAGCCATCACCAAGGCCGCCATTGGCTTTGATGGAAAAATCGAGCTGCGTGCCTCTCATGCCCAAATCCTGACCGGAAAACAAACGATGGGTCCAGGCCTGTTGGCGAAGCTGCGCAAGGGAAAGACCAGAGCGGCTTTCTTCCTGAATTGGTTGGGTGAAAGACAAAAGAAGACCGGTGCTGACAAGCAAGCCCGGCATCAGGCGTGAGCTGACAGAGCTCAGAGCAGTTTTCGACATCATGTCACCACTTACACAAACGCAACTAATCCACACAATCACAGATCCCAAAACGCCGGACCGCGAACGCAAAGACCGGAAATGATGTTAACGCACTTCCAGACTGCCTGTGATAATGGGCTATTAACCTTGAAAGACGGTTAACAGACACAAGAAAATCCAGCCTGTATCCTGGGCGTCATAAGAGTGCTCAGCGCGAACAATGTCACGGATTGTCAGGCAATCGCTGCGCTTGTGTGGAATAGAAATTTGGCAGAGCTATGGCAGACTGCCATCAGACAGGAGCGGGAAGGGAAGAGGGCTTTCGCAAATTGCAGTCCTTGCAAGGAAGAAAAGTGAAGCCGTTTTAACCATAATCACGACAACAGACTGCAGCATAAGGTTGCGGGCAAAATGCATTCTGTAAGTTTGCCATAACAGGCAAAGAGGCCGACAATATAACAATCAAGAAGGAAAAAGTAAGACAATGAAAAATGCCCGGACCGAAGTCCGGGCAAGTCGTCAATACCAAACAAATAAGGACTAACCTACTCGCGTTCAAACCAGCAAAGAACGTCTTCGGTCGGACACGAAAATCGGAACAGTCCCCGCAGAATGTTCGCGTTTCGCACCTAGAGCCAAGAAAGGTGGAGCGTCCAGCCTTATCGGTCAAGCAATCCAAGACTAGCGCTTTTTTCTGTCTAAATCATCCCCAAAAATTCGATGAATTGTAAGATTTTCCCCCAAAAATTGGGGGGAAGAGAGGCAAAAATGCAGGTTTCATCTCCTTAAGGTGTATAATGCTGTACTGATATTGGTATTTATATGTACATCTTTGAGTAGGGTTGCAGTGGTGTTTGATTCGTATTTAAAGCTGTGATCGGTTGCGATGCTCTTTTGGTCTCATATGGACAATAACTGCTATAGAGCATTGCGCTTTTTCATATCTTTGGCTAAAGGAAAGCAAGTCTTGTCATCCAGCCGATTGGATGAAGGCTGCATCAAAAGGCCAGCCATCAACAGCCCAAAAAACAGGAAATCCAGATGGACCGCACCAATCAACCAATATGGCTGCGTTTGCTCAATGCCCTAACTCTGTTGGCTCTGTTTCTGTTCGTCTTTGTTTATCAAATCCAGCTTGGCGAATGGTCGGCTTTTCTTCTGGTGCTTATCATCTGTATTGGGGCCGGGGTTAATTTTGTCATCCATCTACGCGATGCCATTGCCAGCCACGGCCAAGCAGCCAAAAAGGCGCAAACCGACCCCGAGGCACCAAACAAAGACGAGAGCCTCAGCAAAGACTGACCCTGCATTGAGAAGGGTTGCCTCTCTTTTGAACTAACTTTGCAGGCGCTGCGTCAACTCTTGTGTGATGCGATAATCCGCTTCAAATGGGCCAGAGGCTGTGCGCAATGCCTCATCGAGCTTGGCATGAGCCAAACCAATTTTACCAAATTTCAGCCCAATCCGATCAGCAAGCCAAAGGCGCATCTGATCTGATCGTTGGGTAGAGAAATCATCATGCTCCAATAAATGCCGGTGATGATCATCTACCGCTGCACTCAGGCTCCCCAATCCATCACCAGTGGGGGCACAGACCATCAAGACAGGCACCGACCAATCGTCTTTCGTGCGCAAGGCAAGAGACAAGGCCCCTTGAACATCGACTTTGGCCCGCCGGGCAGGCGCACCCATATCAGCTTTGGTCACAACAACAATATCGGGCAATTCCATGATCCCGGCTTTCATGAATTGCAAACTGTCGCCAGAGCCGGGTTGAATGCACAAAATAATGCTGTCCGCAGCAAAGGCAATATCGGCCTCTGACTGGCCAATGCCAACACTTTCCACCAGAACATGATCAAAGACAGCACGCATCAGAATAATCGCAGCAAGGCTTTCATGGGATAAGCCGCCAAGGCGATCCCGCGCCGCCATAGAGCGCACAAAAACCCCCATATCGCCGGGGTCGGTATCAAGGCGTGTGCGATCTCCCAACAAAGCCCCAAGCGAAAAGCGTGAAGAAGGATCAACTGCCACAACCCCAACCGTCTCGCCACGCGCCCGCCATTGCTTGATCAAGGCATTGGTTAGCGTCGATTTGCCAACACCGGGCGGACCAGTCAAGCCTAGAACATGGGCTTTGGCATTGCGGGCGGCCTCATCCAGCAAGTGCGCGGTACGAAGCTGGCCATCATTGGCTTCAATATTGCTAAGGGCTCTTGCAAGAGCCCGTTTGCCACCAGCCCGGATATCTTCCAAAGACCATAAATCCTGCGACACGCGTCTCTCCTGCTTTTCTCTGCTTCAAAATATGGACTATCACACTTGCATAAAAGATTTGAACCAGAGAAAAAGGATAAGACAGTCGCAGAATAGGCTAAATGAATGGGTCCTGAGCCTAGCGATGCTCGGCAGAGCGTAAATAAGCTTGCGCTGCCGCCAGACGGGCAATAGGCACCCGGAACGGCGAACAGGACACATAATCCAGTTCGATTTTTTCGCAAAATTCGATAGAGGCCGGATCGCCACCATGTTCGCCACAAATTCCCATCTTGATATCTTCGCGCGCAAAGCGGCCCCGCTCGGCGGCAATTTCGATCAATTCCCCCACGCCATTGGTGTCAAGGCTGATAAAAGGATCCTGATCAATGATGCCAAGGCGCTGATAATCGGCCAGAAAACGCGAGGCATCATCACGGCTGATACCATAAGTCGTCTGGGTTAGATCGTTTGTCCCAAAAGAGAAAAATTCCGCACTTTCCGCAATGGTGCGGGCTTGCAAACAGGCACGGGGCAGCTCAATCATCGTGCCGATGCTGTAAGAGACATTGCGCCCGGCTTCCGACATGACATCGGCCCCAACCGCATCAATGCGGGCTTTGACATAATCCAGTTCTTCACGCAGGCCAACCAAAGGCACCATGATTTCCGGCTGTACGGCGCGACCGGTTTTGATGGCCGCCGCAATGGCCGCTTCAAAAATGGCACGTACCTGCATTTCTGCAATTTCAGGATAGGTAATCGCCAAACGGCAGCCACGATGGCCCAGCATCGGGTTAAATTCGTGCAATCGAGTGATTTTCGCCTGCAAGGCCTCCGGCGACAGACGCAAAGATGGAGCCACATGGGCAATATCCTCTGCCTCATGGGGAACAAATTCATGCAAAGGCGGATCCAGCAAGCGAATAGTGACCGGTAGGCCCGCCATAATTTCGAACAATTCGGTAAAATCCTTGCGCTGCATAGGCAAAAGCGTTGCCAATGCATCGCGCCGGGCTTCCACCTCTTCGGCAAAAATCATCTCGCGCATGGCGGCAATGCGATCTTCGTCAAAGAACATATGCTCGGTTCGGCAAAGCCCAATGCCCTCGGCCCCAAAATCCCGCGCAGATTTGGCATCTTGCGGGGTTTCGGCATTGCAACGCACTCTCATGCGACGCGCCTGATCAACCCATTCCATCAGCGTGGAAAATTCCCCGGTCAATTCCGGCTTTTGCATCGGCACATCCCCAAGCAAAATCTCGCCAGAGCTGCCGCAAATCGTCACCACATCGCCTTTTGACAAATGAATATGCCCAACGCGCAGGCTTTCTTTCTCATAATCAATGCGCAAGGATCCAGCGCCGGAAACGCAAGGTGTGCCCATGCCCCGCGCCACCACTGCGGCATGGGACGTCATGCCACCACGGGCGGTCAGAATACCTTGAGCGGCATGCATACCATGGATATCTTCCGGGCTTGTCTCAATACGCGCCAGAATAATGGGCCGCCCTTGAGCGGCAAGACTTTCTGCCTCATCGGGATGAAAAACCAATTGCCCAGAGGCCGCACCGGGAGAGGCTGGCAAGCCTTTGGCAATCAGATTGCGTTCGGCATCTTCGGCAATGGTTGGATGCAGCAATTGATCCAGTGAGCGCGGATCAATGCGCAAAATGGCGTCATCACGGCTAATCACCCCTTCATTGGCCATTTCCACGGCAATGCGCAAAGCCGCCTTGCCTGTGCGTTTGCCAATGCGGGTTTGCAACATCCATAATTTACCGCGCTCAATGGTAAATTCCAGATCCTGCATATCCTTGTAATGATGTTCTAGAATACGGCAAATATCGCAAAATTGCCCAAAAGCCTCCGGCATGGCTTCTTCCATGGAAGGGGCCTGATTGTGATTGCCAAGACGTGCCTTGATGGTCAGATCTTGTGGTGTGCGAATGCCTGCCACCACATCTTCGCCCTGCGCATTGATCAGAAATTCGCCATAAAGAGCCTTCTCACCGGTTGAGGGATTGCGGGTGAAGGCAACACCTGTGGCAGACTCATGGCCCATATTGCCAAAAACCATAGCCTGAATATTGACCGCTGTGCCCCAATTTTCAGGAATATCATGAAGACGTCGATAGGTGATAGCGCGCGCATTCATCCAGCTGGAAAACACGGCCCCAATGGCTCCCCAAAGCTGTTCTTCCCCATCTTGGGGGAATGCCTCGCCCAATTCATCCTCAATCAGTAATTTATAGCGCTCAACAACGCTTTTCCAGTCATCGGCAGACAGGTCGGTGTCGAGCACATAACCGCATTCATCTTTGACTTGCTCGATAATATCTTCAAAATCATGATGATCCATGCCCATAACGACATCGCCATACATCTGGATAAACCGGCGATAACTGTCATAGGCAAAACGGGCATCCCCTGAATCTTTGGCCAGAGCTTCAACCGTGACATCATTCAGGCCCAGATTCAGGACGGTATCCATCATGCCAGGCATGGAAACCCGCGCACCAGAACGCACCGACAACAGCAAGGGATTATGCGCACTGCCAAAAATACGTCCCGTCTGCGCCCCAATGGTCGCAAGAGCGGCTTTGACTTGCTCTTTTAAATCCTGCGGATAGCTATGGCCATGATCATAATAATAGCGGCAAAGCTCGGTCGTGAGGGTAAATCCGGGGGGGACAGGTAGACCCAGATTGCTCATTTCTGCCAGATTGGCCCCTTTTCCTCCAAGCAGGCTGCGCATGGTTGCATCCCCCTTGGCAGATCCGTCACCAAATCCATAGATCCACTGAGCCATCTTCTTTTCGTCCCTTACACGTCACTCACACGCTTTATAACAGCACAAAACCACAGATCTTCGCTATTCTGTTACCGTCACTTACGCGCTTTTCACCGCTCTGAATGCCCATTATCTTTGCCAGCATACCAGATGAGTCGTAAAACGGGGACACTCTAGCCAATCAAATGTTGCGATGCAACAAAAGTTGGGAATTTTGCTATTTGGCTTAGGCCGTAAGGTAAAGAGCCCTTGAGCATCCGGGCGACAGAAAAGAAAGGGACAAGAGAAGAAAAGATCAAAAACGCACGCTTCTCAACAGCCTGTCATCTGTTTGTCATTAAGGCTTGGCATTCAGGTCGGCATTTCTCGACGAATGAAGCACCCTTGTGAGAGGCCATATGACACAATGCGAGACAGCCGATAAGCTTCAGCTTTCTGATGAGCAAAAGGTCAACATTTTGGCGGCAATGGCACAGATCACCCGTTTAAAAGTCTTGCGTCTGCTGCAACGCGCAGGCGAAGGGGGAATGATTGCTGGCGTGATTGCCAAGGAATTGTCTGTGCCACACAATACCTTGTCGACACATCTGGCCATTCTGGACCGCGCCGGTCTTGTCAGACACCAAAAGCAGGGGCGCACCATGCGCTATTTTGCCCGTCAGGACAATATCCTGCATTTGGCGACCAGTCTGATGCAGGACTGCTGCCATTTACCACAGACAGAACAGAAACTGGCGAACGAAGAAAAAGCAACAAGCTGAGTGTCATAGCCAAAAGCCGATTTTCCAGCCCTATCAGGATCCAACATCATGCAAAAAGTTCTCTTCCTTTGTACAGGAAATTCCGCACGCTCCATTTTGGCCGAAGCCATTTTGAACCGGGTCGGCAAAGGCCGGTTTAAGGCCTATTCCGCAGGCAGTCAGCCCAAAAATGAGCCAAACCCTTACGCACTGGAATTGCTCCGCTCGCTTGGCTATGGATTATCCTCTTTTCGCTCCAAAAGTTGGGATGAATTTTCAAGCGATCTGGATGGCAAAAAGATGCATCATATCATCACAGTTTGCGACAATGCGGCGGGCGAGAGCTGCCCTTTCTGGCCCGGAAAACCGGCCTCTGGCCATTGGGGCATCCCCGACCCAGCCGCCGCCATCGGCTCTGAACAAGAAATCCAGCTTGCTTTCTTAACCGCTTATGCGCAATTGTCCGATCGCATTGGCCGCTTTGTGTCCATGCCAATCGAGGATATGAAGAAAAAGGAAATCCGCGAATTGATGGAGGAAATCGGCTCTTTCAGCGGCGCAACAGGAGGGATCCGCTAATGGCATCTTCGGAGCGCGCACAAATATTGGCAGAATTTCTAGGCACAGGCACATTGGTGGCAACCGTTGTCGGCTCCGGCATCATGGCGCAAAATCTGGCAGGTGGAAATGTGGCCGTTGCCCTTTTGGGCAACACCATTCCAACCGGGGCTATCCTGTTTGTTCTGATCACCATGCTTGGCCCCATTTCCGGCGCGCATTTCAATCCGGTTGTCTCGCTGGCTTTTTTCATCAAAAAAGCCCTGCCAGCCAGAAAACTATTTCCCTTCATTCTTGCCCAGATCATCGGGGGCATTTTGGGGTGCCTGCTGGCCAATTTTATGTTTGAACTGGATATGGTGCAAATTTCGCAGAAAATCCGTACCGGCCCTGCGCAATGGATCTCGGAAATAACCGCAACCATAGGCCTTTTGCTGACTATTTTTGTCTGTCTGCGCTCCAAACCCTCCGCCATTCCGGCGGCGGTTGGTCTTTATATCACGGCGGCTTACTGGTTTACTTCATCCACCAGCTTCGCCAATCCTGCGGTCGCAATCTCGCGCATTTTCTCCAACACCTTTGCCGGCATTCGCCCCGAAGATGCTGGCTTTTTCATCATCGCTCAGGTGATTGGTATGGGCCTGGCGCTGATCATTGCCAAATATTTGCTGGAAGAAGAGAGATAACAAGAAACTGGGGAATATCGGGAGAGCGGCAATCATGCCTTGACCTTATAGCCGCTTCCCCCTTTAGTATGGGTCTGGGCTATGAGCCTAGGTTCAGCATAAAGGCAGATCAATGGGCGGGCGACCATGAGCAAAAGCAATCCGCTAACACGCAAGACCGCCTCGCATGATCATCATATGCGTGTGGCCATGACTGATGAACTCCATGCGCGCCCTTTTGCCAAACTCCAAGCCCCATGCCGGATTGCCTTCATCGCTCTAAAGCCAGATGAAGATGGCCTTCACGATCAGGCATTGGCCCACCGCCAACTGCATGATTTCTTAAAAATTTTTGGAGCGGACCAGACGGTAAAGCCCGAAGCTGTCTATCATTTCGCCACCCTGTTTGAAAAAGAAGATCAGAGTCTGACCTTAAAATGGGAGAATCACAGCGAATTTGCCACCTATACGCTTTATTCTTCCGATATGAGAGCAGAGCCTTTTGCACCGGATCTGCATGACTATTTCGATGACAACTGGATCAGGGCTTATCCGGGCAGGCGCATCACATCTGCCGTTTTGCAGGTGGAAATCGAGCCCGATGTGATGGCTATTGAACATCGGGTCAATACCGATCTGCGAAGCTGGTTTTTGCATGAAGGCTTTGCCGCAGGTTGGGTTTCGGATCATATGGCCGTGCTTGCGGGCAATTTCCATCTCGATCAGGAAGGCCATATCCGCTTTGCCCTGCTGGGTCGAAAAGGCATTGGGCCGCGCCGTCTTGGCCGCATCATTCAGCGTATTTTGGAAATCGAAGTCTATAAAAGCATGGCCATGCTCACCTTGCCCATGGCGCGCGATGTTATGGACGAGCTGAACACGATCAACCGTGATTTGGCCGATACGGTTGAAACCATGGCCAAGGGCGACAACAACCACAAGCAAACCTTGCAGCATTTGCAAAGTCTGTCGGCGCGCATTGCTCTGCTCGATACCCAGACCGCCACCCGCTTTGCAGCCGCACGCGCCTATGAGCGTCTGGTCAATGACAGAACCCGAATTTTGCGCGAGGGCAGGGTCTTGGGGCGGCAATTATTTGCCGAATTTATGGTCCGGCGCTTTGATCCGGCCATGCGCACTTGCCATGCGGCATCAAATGCCCTGCAAAATGCCTCAGATCGTGCGGATAAGGCAACAGACCTTCTGGGCACGCGGGTGAGTGTCACCACCGCAGAACAAAATCGCGCTTTGCTGCACAAAATGGATAGGCGCGCAGAACAGCAAGCGCGTTTACAGGAAACGGTCGAAGGCATTTCTGTGGTCGCCATTTCCTATTATGCCGTCAGTTTGCTGACCTACCTGCTGGCACCAATCACCAAAGTCATGCCGATCAGCAAAACGATTTTGGCCGCTTTGCTGGTGATACCAGTGGTCACAATGGTCTGGATTTCCATGCACCGCCTGAAAGAAAAACTGATCCGCAAAAATGACAAGAGCCTGCCTCCAAGCGAGACACTGGAGCAGGATTTGACAGACAGAAAAGATCAATAAGACAAGAAAATGACCCAAGCACTTGCCGCAAAAACCCCGTTCGATCTGGCTTTGGATGAAATCTATGCCTCTTTCATGGCCCGCAAACATCAGGTTGCAGGAAAGCTGGATAAGGAGATCCGCGACCCGTCCTTGCTGATAGATTTGGCAAACAAGCTTGATCTTTTGCCGCCCAAAGAGCGCATCATTCGCATCACCGGTTCCAAGGGCAAAGGCACCACATCCCGCATGATTGCCCAGATCTTGCAAAAGGAAACCAACGGCAAAATCGCCCTTTTGGTCTCGCCCGAAGAACTGGACCATAATGATCGGATGCGGGTCAATGACAAACCCGCCACAAAAGAAACTTTTCTGAGGCATTATGCAAAGCTCCGTCCCCATTTGCAGGCCTTGGAAGAGACTTTGCCAACAGGCCGTTATCTCTCGCCCATGGGCACCTTTTTGCTGATTGCCCTGTCATGGTTCAAAGAGCAAAAAGTCGACCATTGGGTGCTGGAGACCGGGCGCGGGGCACGCTATGATGAAGTGGGCATCTTGCCATCCAGCCTGTCTGTGCTCACATCCATCATGCTGGAGCATCCCGGCTATCTGGGGCCGGATATTGAGGATATTGCTGATAACAAACTGGCCATCGGCCTGACATCCGATAAGGTGATTGCAGGCAAAGACTGTCTGAATTGGAATGACAAGCTCAATCTGCTGCCCTCGGAAAAGCTTATTCTCTGCGATCCTGAAAAGAATGATGAGAGCATGCCGGGTTGGTTTGGCAAGAACAGGACTTTGGCTTTAAAAGCGGCGGAATTGTTCCTAACACGCCCCTTGCAGCATCACCATGACCTTTATAATGCCTCTGCGGCCTTTGGAGCGAAAAAGCAAACAGACAAAAGCAGCTTGTATTTTGATGCCTGCATTGCAGCGGAATCGCTGGATTTGGACTTTCTTAAAAATCTGACCGCGCAGGGAAAATTGGTCATCATTGCCTCTTTGCCAGATGACAAAGATGGAGCAGGATTGCGCTCTGTGATCAAGGATGATTTGCACTGCCCCTATCATGATATCTCATTATCGGGGACGCGCGGCTATTTGCATTATGAGCAAGCAAAGGCAGCCGGACACCATTTGGCCGATATCGACTTCAATGATGTCCAAAGCCTTCAGGCCATTCATGCTGACTTGATGGCAAAAAATCCTGAGGCCAATCTATATTATCTGGGCACGCAAACCTTTATCCGATTGGTGCGTAAAGCCTTCGAAATCTGATTATTGTCCCGAAAAGTGTTGAGGCTGGCATGTAGCTCTATTGCACGCCACCATGGCTCACCCACCAATTGGGATGAGAAAAAGCCATACGCCGGGCTGCATATTCTGCATGTTTTGCTGTCGCAAACATGCCAAAGCAGGTGGCTCCAGAGCCGGACATGCGCGCAAGCAGACAATCGCCATCATCATTCAAGGCTTGCAGGACATTTTCAATGATGGGGGCTTGCGCAATTGCAGCAAGCTCCAGATCATTGCGTTGTTCTGAGAGCCATCCAGCAAGAGCGGAAGCGGACAGAAAAGCCGAGGGAATTGGACCCAATGGCGCATTGTCTTTGGATTTCAGCTTTTTGAAAATATCCGGGGTTGAGATGGGAATGTGAGGATTGATCAAAACCAGCCCCAGATCCTTGGGCAGGCGAGGGCCAGGTGCCAGCTCATCCCCAATCCCTTGGGCGCGCAAACAACTCCCCTCAAGACACATGGGCACATCGGCACCCAAAGACAGGGCAATAGCGCGCAATGTGTCATCCCTGACTGTGCGGTCCCATAATTTAAACAGGCCAAGCAAGGTCGCTGCCGCATCCGCCGAGCCACCGCCAATGCCCGCCGCAATTGGCAGATTTTTTTCAAGCATCAAATCGGCTTTGGCTTCCAGCCCAAATTCATCGGCCAAAAGCCGCGCCGCTCGCACCATCAGATTGTCCGGTTCATGGCGCAAGCCTTCGCTAAATGGCCCGCTCACCGATAAATGCAAGCGATCAGACGAGCGAAACTCAATGACATCCGACGCCCCGCCAAACACAACAAGACTATCAAGCATATGATAGCCATCATCGCGCTGCCCGGTAATATGCAGTGCCAGATTCACCTTGGCCGGAGCCGGTATGCGCAAAACCGCTTCATCCTGCATAGTGTGGATCGTCATACTTGTTCCATTCCCCCCGTAACAAGATTTGACCCTAGCTGTCAGAAAAGATCAGTTCGTCTTTCCATCCTCAGAGCCAGTATCAGTGCCATGCCCTTGTAATTTTTCTTCAATAAAGCCTTCTGCCAATTTGCGTTCTATCTTTTCCAACAGATCCGGCTTTGGATTGAGGGTTTTCACCCGCTCCCATTGATAGCGTGCTTCATTTTCCCGCCCGACTTGCCAATAGGCATCCCCCAGATGGTCCGTAATGGTGGGATCTTCAGGGCGCAATTCAACAGCCCGTTCCAAAAAGACCACAGCATCCTCAAATTGCTTGAGGCGATAATGCGCCCAGCCCAGACTGTCGACAAAAAAGCCATCATAAGGGCGCAAAGCAACTGCTTGGCGGATCATTTCCAACGCCTTGTCCAGATGCAGGCCCCGGTCCACCCAGCTATAGCCAAGATAATTGAGAACCGTAGGCTGATTGGGGAACAATTCCAGCGCCCGTTGCATATCCGCCTCGGTATTGGGCCATTGCTTGATTTGATCATAGGCCGAGCCACGCAGGAAATAAAGCGACCAGTGAATGGTCTGCTCTTTTTCAATTGAGGCAAGACCTTTGGTCAAAACGGCAATGGAGCCTTCAAAATCATCTTCTGCCTGCAAAACCCGCGCAAGAATAGAGACGCATTCCAGATCACCCGGTTCACTATCCAGCAGATTTTCGAGGCGCTCCACTGCCTCACTGCCACGCTTCAAACGCGACAGGGTCAGGCCGGATTGACGCTGCGCATCCCGATAAAGCGGGCTGGTTGGTTCAATGGCGTTATAATGAACAAGGGCCTTGTCATCTTGCTCCATACGCTCATTGAGGCGCGCAAGGGCAAATTGCGTTCTGGCATGATTGGGACGCAAATAATCGGCAAATTGTAAATAAAGCGCGCCCCCTTCCAAAGCCTGTTCTTGCGTCAAGGCATCGCCAAGGGTGCTGAACAATTCCGCCGCCCCATCCTGTGGCGTGCGAATGAAGCTGGGCGCCTGATCCACCCCGCCATAGGTCAGTTTCAGCCATGTTTTCTCATCAAGGCTGGCAGCCCCGGCTAAAAATTTCTCCAAAGCCTCTTTGGCCTGCTTTTTGCGATCGGCTTTCAAAAGCGTACTGATCAAGGCCTGAGCCGTTGGCAAACTGTTGCTGTCAGCATTGAAACTGGCCTGCAAAAAGGAAATGGCCTTGTCATAATCCTTGGCATAAGCCGCAATCAGCCCCGAATGCAGATTGAAGAAAAACTGATCCACTTCCGAACGATCAATATCTGAGAGCAATTGCAAGGCTTGGGGCAGATTATCCTTGCCTTGCGCAATCAGTGACCAGGATTGCAAAATGGTATGGGTGATCTGGGCAAAAGGGCCATATTGAGCGGAGGCAGACAATAGGCGCGGATTATTCATCCCCCCCCGATGAGACCCCGACAGGCCCAAAAGATCGACAGGGCGGGTGACAAGCCCGTCAATGCCTTCTTCAAAACTCTTGCTAGCACTGCTATATGCCTTGGTTTTCAGAGCTTTGACACCAAGGGCCAAATGCACCATCGGCTCGATTTTTCTGTCCAGCGCAGAAGACGAAGAAGCTGCGGCTTTTTCAACATCAGAGGCCGCCTTTTGTGCCAACGGAGCAGGCTCTGTTGGCGTCGGCTTGTTGCGCGGCAAAACGCTTTGCTGAGTGGCTTCTTTCTTTGCCTTGGCTTTTTCCGCTGGCGTCAGGGCTTCATCCCCTGCCTTGGCTTTTGCCTTTTGCTGCTCTTGTTTGAGCGCATCCTGCCTTGCCCGCTCTTCGGCTTCAGCTTTTGCTTTAGCCATCATCTCAGCCATGCGATCAGCCAACTCAAAGGCCCGGTCATGATTGCCAACTGCCAAGGTCAGCGCAAAATTACGCTCCAACAAAAGCGGGTTATCCGGCTCCAGAACAAGGGCTTGCGCATAAAAATGCGCCGCCAGATTAAGGTCTTCCTCTTGCTGGGCAAGCCGTGCAGACAAATAACTGGCAGTTAGATTTTTGGGAAAGTCTTCCAGTTTTTCAATAATCTGGCTATCACTTTCAATCAGCGCATTGTCTTCATCCGCAGCAAAGGCAGAGGTGACAAGCAGCAGGGATGCAGCGCCAGACAAAAGAAAACGACGAAAGATATCAACATGCGTCATGGACGAATAGAACCCCAAATCTAGACTCAAACACGATCAGGCCAACAGCGAAAGCTCTCAACAGGAAAAGAGCCATGCTCCAAAATGAAGCACTGATAAACAGATCTTCAACAAGCATCATCACTGCATGTCTTGTCTCAAAGGATAGGCAAGCAAGCGCCTTGGAATATACCTGCTAAGAATCCAGCATGGCTTTTTTAGGGCAAAGGAGCAAGCGCCAACCGCCCCGGACCCACAGGCAGACTGTTTTTTTAAAAGATCCCGATCACAATCGGGTTATCGTGAGTCTATGTCCTAACAATAGGGGGATGGTGCAGGAAAGCATAAAATGATATGACAGGCACCCACCTGTCTTTCATAAGACGTAAAGGCCTGTATGCCAAAGAAACATTCATTAATTTCCAGAGACAGTCCAATGCAGTTATCTTCTATCATCAATCTGAACAAACACCCGATCAATGAGGCATCCTATCGGGCCAAATGCAAGCAACAGATTGATGAAACCGGTGCTTTGATGCTGGACGGCTTTCTCACAGCGCCCGCTATTGAAGCAATCCGTAAGGAAGGCATGGAAAAAGAAGATCAGGCCTATTTTTGCAAACAACAGCATAATGTCTATTTAACCCCCTCAGATGATGCCTATCCTATGGATCATCCGCGCAATCGTCAGGTCATTTCGACAAAGGGCTGCATCCCCGATGATGTGATCGAGCCAGCCTCACCGCTGCGCGCATTGTATGAGTCAGATGTCTTTAAAAGCTTCCTGTGCGAAATTTTTGAAGAAAGTGCCCTCTATGCCTATGCCGATAGCGTCTCCTCCATCAATCTGCATTATGCCAGAACGGGGCAGGAATTGGGCTGGCATTTCGACAATTCATCCTTTGCCATCACCTTGATGATTCAGGAAACAGAAGCCGGTGGTGCTTTCGAATATGTGGCCGATGTGCGCGATGCAGATAAAGGCGAGATGAATTTTGCCAAAGTCGGGCGTGTCTTGGATGGCCTAGAGCCGGTCGAAACCCTCAGCGCCGCACCGGGCACGTTAAGCTTGTTTCGTGGGCGTAATTCCATCCACCGGGTCGCACCCAATGAAGGCGAGCAAACCCGTATGCTGGTCGTGCTGGCCTATAATTCCGAACCCGGCATCGCCTTGTCAGAAAATGCTCGAAAAACCTTTTATGGTCGCTTGGATTAGGGCGTAGACTCATAAAAAAAGCGCGCTTGTCAAAAACGCGCCTTCTGTCATTGCATGATCGTGATGTTTTAATGCGCGCGACTGATGCAAAAATCTACAGCATCAATCAAGGCCGATTTATGGGTGCTATCGGGGAAGACATCCAGAGCCGCAATCGCATTGGCACCTGACTGGCGTGCCTGTTGCAGCGTATCTGCCAAGGCATTGCTGTCATTGAGCAATGTGATCGCATGGGCAAGATCATTGTCGTCAAATTTGCGTGCTTCCATCACACGCTTCCAAAAGGCCTTGTCCTCATCCGAGCCGCGCTCATTGGCCAGAATGACGGGAAGCGTGATTTTGCCTTCGCGGAAATCATCCCCCACATTCTTGCCCAGATCAGCCGCCGTTCCACCATAATCCAGCGCATCATCAATCAGCTGAAAAGCATTGCCCAATTCCATGCCATAGCTGCGCAAGGCAGAAATCTCTGTCTCTGGCCGATTGGCCAGAATGGGACCAACTTCAGAGGCCGCAGCAAAAAGGGCAGCGGTCTTGGAGCGAATAACCTCCATATAATCGGCGCGTGTTGTCTTCATATTTTGCGCAACAGACAGCTGCAAAACTTCACCTTCCGCAATCACACAAGCAGCAGTGGAGAGCACATCCAGCGCTTGCAGCGACCCAACATCAACCATCACGCGGAAGGCTTGGCCCAGCAAAAAATCACCAACCAGAACACTGGCCTGATTGCCCCAGACCATGCGCGCCGCCTGTTTACCGCGCCGCATGTCACTTTCATCCACCACATCGTCATGCAGCAAGGTGGCTGTATGCATAAACTCAACAGACATGGCCAGTTTGACATGCCCATCCAGCCCCTGCTGGTCCGCATCATAGCCGCACATTTGTGCCGCGGCCAATGTCAGCATCGGACGCAAACGCTTGCCACCGGAATCAATCAGATGGTTTGCCACTTCCGGGATCATCTGAACATCTGACCCGGCTTTTTCCAGAATCAACGCATTGACGCGTTCCATATCCGGGCGAACCAGATCAATCAGCGGCTGAATGCTGGCTTGAGATTTTTTCTTTTGGTCCATAGAGATCGCAACGCCCACAAGCTAGGCTCCAATTATTGGTTCCATCCATCAACTCGGCGCGAGAATAGGGGCGCAATGCCACAACAGCAAGAGCCGCTAGCCTCTTTTGTGGTTAAATTAAGGTAAATTGTGCGTTTGGTTAAGCGCAGATCGTCTTTATGGCAAAATCACAACCCTCTTTCAGAGAAAATAGATCGCGTCAGAGCGTGCCAGAGCGCGCCGAATAGTAAATGATCGCTCTCTTGCTCTTGCCGTGCTGTCAAAAGCTGCTTAGGTTTGCAAGGCATGCAATGCCTATTCATGGAAGGGAAGAGCCGCTTGAAAGAGCTGATCAAAACAAACAATGCTGTGACACTCTCCTATGTCGAGGCGCTGTTGCGCGATTCCAACATTCCCTTTCAGGCGCTGGATCTGAATATGAGCACATTGGAAGGATCCTTGGGAATTTTGCCTCGCCGTATTCTGGTGGATGAAGACCATGAAATGCGGGCGCGCCAATTGATGAAAGATGCCGGACTGGATCATGAGACCAGCCCGGCTTCAAAATCCAGATAGGCCTGAGCCAATAAAACCCAAACTAATAAAATGAGCGAAATCAGCTTGCAGCCCTTGATCGAAACCAGCAAATATCTGGCATCCTACAAAGATGTGCCAAGCAATCTTGCCCTGTCGCAAGATCAGTTTCTGGGCGGAAAATTCAGCCTCTATCAACCCCAAAAAGGCCATCACCGCTCCGGCACAGATGCCGTGCTGCTGGCCGCTTGTGTGCCGGCCAAACAAGGCGATCTGATTGTGGACCTTGGGTCAGGCGTTGGCGCTGCCGGTTTGTGTGTGGCGGCCCGTATTGGGAAGATTGATCTGTTGGCGGTGGAATTGGAACCAGAGGTCGCAGCGCTTGCACACAAAAATATGCATCGCCCCGATTGTCGCCACTTTCTCAACCGCGCCTCCGTCATCAATTGCGATATTGCCTTGCGCGGCGAGGCAAGACAGCAAGCGGGCCTAAAAGAAAATATGGCCCATCATGTGATTGCCAATCCCCCCTATTATCGCCCGGAAAAATTTCAGACCTCTCCCAATCAGGCCCGTGCCGTTGCCCATATGTTGACAGAAGAGGGCATGGAGCCATGGTTTCGCACAGCTGTCTCAATTCTGAAAAAAGGTGGCACATTCACTATTGTTCAACGGGCCGATGAATTGCCGGAATTGCTGCGATTGATGCAAGGGCGCTTTGGTGGCATCACGGTGCAACCCTTCTCTGCTCGAGAAGGAGAAGAGGCGCATCGGGTGGTCATTCAGGGCAAAAAACAATCCCGCGCCCCTTTTCGCCTGCTACCCACCATCGCTCTGCATGATGCAGGCAACGACAAACCGGGCCAAAAAGTCGAAGCCATCCACCGCCATGGCGCAGCCATTGATTTGCAAAATTAGGTTTTCAACCGAATGCCTTCTACCCCAATGTTTGCCGAATAATTCTCTCAAAAATCTCAACGCCGCGTCCGATCAGGGAATCTGGAAAATCAAAATCCGGGTTATGCAATTGAGGCTGTTGTTCGCCAGATCCCAAGAGAAACAGCGTTGAGGGGCAATGATGGCCAAAAAGACCAAAATCTTCTGAAAAGCGCATCGGCTCGCCCTGATCATGACAGGGAAGGTCCAAAGAGGATAAGGCTTGGGCAACCATCTCTGTGGTCTCATAAGCATTGGTACAAGCGGCAAATATATCATCATATTCAATACTTAGCGATAGGCCATATTGGACGGCTTGCGCTTTTACCAACTGCTCCGCCTGTTCAACCAGATCCCCCATTGCCTCATCGCTGACAGTACGCAAGGTCGCCCAGATTTCACCAACCGCAGGCGACACACCAAAAGCAGGCTCACCCATCTGGCAATGGGTCAGGGTCACCAGTTTGAAATCCGCATCCAGAGCCTGATCTGGGTCCAGCCCATTGGCAAGCGTTTTCAGCCCGCTCATGCTGGCACATAGGGCCTCATCAGGTGAGAGGCCATCTTGTGGCATGGAAGCATGAGAGGTTTTGCCCTCAAAGCGAATGCGCATACCGCGCGATGCACAACACATAGAACCGGATTTCAGCAAAACTTCTCCCAGCCGCAGACCGGGAAGATTATGCAAGGCAAAGGCATAATCTGGCATGAAAGTAGCAAAGCGCTCATCTGCCAAAATAGCCTTGGCCCCTTTGCCTGTTTCTTCGGCTGGTTGATAGAGCAAAATCACCCGGCCCCGTTTGGGGCGCTGAGCGGCCAACCGCATGGCAAGACCGGTAAGAATGGCCATATGGCCATCATGGCCACAAAGATGGGCTTTTGTCTCAATTGCCGAGCGATAATCAAGATCGCCAATCTCATCAATGGGAAGGGCATCCAGCTCACAGCGAAACAAAAGGCTTGGCCCGTCAATGCCGCTGTCAAAACTGGCGACAAGACCGGTTCCTCCCATCATTTTGCCATCAGCCTCCTGCCAAACACCAAGGCCGGAGACCATTTCATCAGGCTGTAAGGGGCTTAACATGGCCTCTACTGTCTCAGCGGTTTGAACTTCCTCACCAGATAAATCGGGATAGCGATGCAAGCGTTGTCTAAAGGCAATCAGATCACAAAGTTGAGCATTGGTGAGCATAAGGGCAGGTCTTTCCACAGACTGAGAGGAAAATGGGCAAAATAAAGGGCAAGAGTTCTTTTTTGTGCTGTGTTTGCGCTGATTGCAAGCCAAAAGCGTCCGCCCTCTGGAATTTACCAAACGGCTATCCTAGATAGAGAAAAGACAAGCTGCCGCCAAAACAGGGGGCAGCTCTTATCGTGCCATTGCATAGGACAAGATCGTGAGCCTGAAAAAAAAGCTGAAACAGTTTTTGCCAGAAAAATATCGCAAAGAGCCAACCATCATTCCCGTGGTGCGCATGACCGGGCCAATCATGGTCGGCAGTCAAATGCGTCCGGGTCTGTCTATGGCATCCGTCGCGGGCCAATTGCATAAGGCTTTTTCGATCAAGGACGCCCCGGCAGTTGCTATCGCCATCAACAGTCCCGGCGGCTCCCCCGTACAAAGCCGCCTGATTTATCAGCGCATTCGCCAATTGGCGGAAGAAAAAGACAAGAAAGTCATCACATTTTGCGAAGATGCTGCCGCATCCGGTGGTTATATGATTGCCATTGCAGGCGATGAAATTGTTGCCGACCCGAGCTCGATTGTCGGCTCCATTGGCGTGGTGTCCGGTGGGTTTGGCTTTGTGGATGCCATAGAAAAACTGGGCGTGGAGCGCCGCGTCTATACCGCAGGCACCCAAAAAGCTATGCTGGATCCGTTCAAGCCGGAAAATCCCGAGCATTTGGCTCATCTCAATGCCTTATTGGAAGATTTGTTCGAAACTTTCAAGGATTTGGTGCGCAGCCGCCGGGGCGATAAATTGACCAAGGATGAGGATGAGCTGTTCACCGGTGCCTTTTGGACCGGCAAAAAGGGCAAGGACTTTGGCCTTGTCGACGATCTGGGCGATATGAACGGCTATCTGAAACAAAAATATGGCGAAGAGACAAAGCTCAAGCTCATTTCCAGCAGCGGCGGTTTCTTTTCGCGTTTGCGGATGCCGGGCATGGGTTTGATGACCCAAACCACAGATCCGGTCGAGCGCATCGCAGCAGGGTTATCTGCTGATGCCATTCTTGCCAGTCTTGAGGAGCGGGCTTTATGGTCTCGTCTGGGTCTCTAGAAACTGTAACACAGCCGATATCGACCCAATCCCCGCAAAAAACGCGGTTGGCAGGGTTGGATATCGCGCGTTTTCTTGCTTTTGTTGGTATGGTCTTGGTCAATTTCAAATTGGCCGCCAATGCCAGCATCAGCGAGACAAGCCCTCAAATCTTGGTCAGTTTCTCCAATATGTTAGAAGGGCGCGCCGCCGCGCTCTTTGTCATTTTGGCAGGCCTTGGCATCGGCATAGGCCTCAAAAATGCGCTAGCAAAAGGCAAAGCAAAATCCGACTTGCGCCTTCGTCAAGCCAAACGCGGGCTTGTGCTGTTTGTCTTTGGACTGCTCAATCTGATCATCTTTGAAGCCGATATCCTGCATTATTATGGCCTTTATTTCCTCTGTGCCTGCCTGATCATCGGCATGGGGCGGCGCGCATTGCTCTCACTGTCCTTTGCCATCATCCTGTTCTCACCTGTTCTGATGCTGATCTGGAATTATGAAACCGGCTGGGATTGGGACAATTTGCATTATCAGGATATGTGGTCCGTGACCGGTTTTATCCGCCATACATTTTATAACGGCTTTCACCCCATTCTGCCCTGGATTGCATTTTTGCTGCTTGGCATGGCTCTGGCCCAGATGGAGCTGACCAGCACAGCAAAGCGTATACGCATTGCAGCGGCTGGGGGCATTCTGATGGTGGCTGGCTATGTCTTTGGCCAAATGGGCCAGCAAATTGCAGCCTTGCCGGAACTGGCCAAAGAGGCGGACTTGCTGGAATTGATTATGGTGCTGACCAGCACCAGCCCCATGCCACCATCTCCCATTTATATGCTCTCGGCCTCTGGCTCTGCCCTGATCATGGTGGTTATATGTTTGTGGCTGGGGGAGTGGTTTGGCAAACAAGTCTGGATGCAGCCCATATCCGCAACCGGGCAGCAGGCCCTGACCCTTTATATTGCCCATATCCTGATTGGCATGGGCGTGATGGAAGAAATGGGCTGGATCAGCGCGACAGGCGCACCCGTGATTGGCCCCGATCTTGGTCTTGTCTTTGCCTATGCCGCTCTTTTCATTCTTTGCTGCATCCTCTATTCCTTTCTTTGGAAGCGGTATTTTGGCTCAGGACCACTGGAAAGGCTTTTGCGCAAACTGGCATCATAGCTCTTTTCTGTTGATCCGTTTCATGGCATAAAATGCGCAAAATCCCACCGAGAAAGGCTCGAAATATGATAACGAAATTGCTGGTGCTGGCTGCAAGTCTGGCAATCATCTGGGCCTTTTTCAAATTGGGCAAAAAGCTCAAGGTCCAGTCAACAAAATTGCAGGCCGCACAAGTGCGCGAAGACCGCAGGAGAGCCGCCGAACAACAAGAAAAAGAAGCCAATATCATTGATCTGGAAATGGACCCGGATACGGGATCATTTGAAGAAAAGAAATAAAATCATAGACTTTCCTTACCCAGGCGATGACTTGTCCACGCCTCATCCCCAGTTTGCCATTTTCGTCTTTTTGTTCTTGAAATGTTCTTTTTATGTGTCATCTTAAAAAAGAACAAAGCAAAAACAAATCATATTTGTATGAGGCGGTCAACAAGATCGGAGAGGGGATGATGGCAGCAAACCAGCAGCAAAATGCAAAGAGACAGCCAGTATCAAGACCGGCCATGCAAAAATCTGCAACAAAGCAGGATCCGCTTTTGGCACGCAGTCTCAATGGTCGCGCCAGAGGGCGCGGCACCCTGACCAATAAGGCAGGGCGGTTCGAAACCCATGCAACGCAGGCAATTGACGATGGCTGGCAAGAGGACGAGCCACTGCCACCCCTCAAAACACAGGTGCAGGAAGAAAAATGCCGCACCATCATCACACGCAATGAAAGCCCGGATCTGCCCTTTGATCGCTCAATCAATCCCTATCGGGGGTGCGAGCATGGCTGCACCTATTGCTTTGCCCGCCCCAGCCACGCCTATATGGGTTTGTCAGCCGGGCTGGATTTTGAAACAAAATTATTTGCCAAACCCGATGCAGTGGAGCAATTAAAGCGGGAGCTGGCATCCCCCGGCTATCGACCTCGCGCCATTGCGATTGGCACCAACACAGATCCCTATCAGCCCATTGAGCGTACCTATCGCATCATGCGCGGCATTCTGGAAGTCTTGCTCGAAACCCGCCATCCGGTCTCCATCGTCACCAAATCAGCCCTGATTTTGCGCGATCTGGATGTGTTATCGCAATTGGCAAAGTATGACTTGATCAAGGTCTCGATCTCTGTGACATCCCTTGATCGTCATTTATGTGCCACAATGGAGCCAAGAGCCGCCGCCCCTCAAAAGCGCTTGCAAGTCATTAAGGATTTGGCAGAGGCTGGCATTCCAACCGGAGCGCTGATTGCCCCCATCATTCCAGCTCTCAATGACATTGAGCTGGAAGCCATTTTACAAGCCGCCTTTGAGGCGGGCGCCTGCGAGGCCCATTCCATTTTGTTGCGCCTGCCAAGGGAAGTCGCAGATCTGTTTCAGGAATGGCTGTTGCATCATTTCCCGGATCGCTATCGTCATGTCACCAATGTCTTGCGCTCCATGCATGGCGGCAAACTCTATGATTCCATCCCCGGCAAACGCATGAGAGGGCAGGGGCCTTATGCTGACATGATGCGAAAACGTCTGGATGTGGCCGTGCGCCGGTTGGGCTTTGCGGGCAGAAAAACAAAATTGAACAGTGACCATTTCATCGCTCCGCAACCACAAGAGCGGCAACTGAGCCTGTTTTAGGGGCCGTACCGCCGACAGTAAAATCCCCCTTTTTGTGCGCCTGAGAGTTCGATTGAGACAGCTCGTTATCCAAGACGCCTCAACTCTGCCCTGATCTGGTTGCCGCCGGATCAGGGCAGCTTTTTATTGCACAAAAGGCTATATAACCGCCATTTCCTGAAATACGGATCAAAAATTAAAGAAAGAACAGCCTGAAAAACCAGAGCGAGAGCATTTTGAATGCTTACCTATTTGTTCAAAATGCTCTAGGGTTAATGAATGATTAAAGGCTTTGATTCGTCCCGATATTTGCTCATGGCCACGAGAAGATAAGACGGATCAGGCCAATGCGGCAAAGATGAAAGCACAGCCCGATCCAGCGCAATGCGTATAGGTCCCAAGAGATAGCTCCCAAGACATGGGTGTTCAGGACATGGCGGCAAAGGAAATGGCTCTATCTTTCATCCCATAAAGGGCGGAGACTAATATGCAGCGTCTGGGTGCACTCTTTATTGCCATTTGTATGGTGGTAATATCTGCCTCAGTGGGAGCAATCCTGACGATCAAATTCGGATTGACCATTTTGGAAGCTGCGCCCTTTGCTGTTGGCCTGTTGCTCACCCTTATGCTTATCCATTATCAAATCAGCCGTGTGCGTGATCGCCTGATCATTGACGAACAAATGGATGATTTGACGCGCCTGAAACTGTCCCTGACCAAAGATGTGCAGGATGTGCGCGAACTGGCCGAGCAGCTGGAACAAACAGTTGCCTCGCGCATGCGTTCGGAAATGGATCCTATTCTGGCCGAGCTGGATGTGATGGGCACATTGGTCAAGCAATTGGCCGAGAGCTGCGCTGAGTTGGATGAGCGGGTGGATCTCAATGATGAGCGAGCGCAGGCTTTGAAAAACAAGATGGATCTGGCAACCCAAACCATGGCCAAAATCCAGCAAAGCCTGACCTCCGGGGCTTTGGCCGGGCGCGAAAAAGCCAACATCTCCGGCAAAAAAAACAGCACCAGGATACTGACGAAAGAGAACAAGAGCCTGTCAGTGATATGCTAGCCTCGTCCCTCTCAGATGGTGATCAGCAGCAAGAGGTGCAAGCATCGGGCAACGAAAGCGACACGCGTTTGGCAGATGCCCGCTCAAAAGCCCAAAAAGCGGCCAAAAACTTGCAGGCCATTGCCGAGCTGCATCACGGGCAGGAAAAACAGAGCATTTCAGACGATGAAAAACAGGCGGTCCGCCGCGCTTTGGCCATGGGCAAAATGGAATTGCATCTCCAGCCCGTTGTGACCTTGCCAATGCGCAAACCCGCTTTTTATGAAATGCTGGCTCGCCTTCTCGATGAACAGGGCAAAGTCATCACGCCTGATATTTTTCTGCCGGTCTGCAAGGAGCTGAATTTCCTGCCATTGCTGGATCGCCTTGCCATCAACAAGGCCTTTAAGATGCAGCGCAGTCTGGCCGATCGCAGCCATGGCATGCCTTGTTTTTGCAACATTTCGCTAGAGAGCATGTCCGACCCGGATTTCTTTGCCCATATCCGCGATCTCTATGAGCAAAATGCCGATCTGGTCGAAAATATCATTCTCGAATTCAGCCTCTCCAGCTTCAACAAATTTGGGGTTATGGAGCAGGAAACCCTGCAATTGCTACAAAGCATGGGCTTTCGCTTCTCGGTCGATCAGCTCACCACATTGAAAGCGGATTTCGACCAAATGGTGCGATCTGGCATTCGCTTTGCCAAGGTCGCAGCCCCGATTCTGACCCACCGCGATGCGGGACGTGGTCTCGATATTCATCCGGCAGATTTTTCCCGCGTTCTCTCCCGCAAAGGGCTGGATTTAATTGTCACCCATGTCGAGACCGAAAGTGTCTTGGTCAATCTGTTGGATTACAATATCAAATTGGCGCAAGGCAACCATTTCGCCCCGGCAAAACCCTTGCGGCCAGACGAGACAAATGCCCGCCCTGATGGCACCACGCAACAGATGGGCCAAGGCCAACAGGGCAGAAACGCAAGGGGCAATCCGGGAGCTGGTGGCCAAAATGCTGGCTATCAAGCCAATACGCCAACCATCCCGGCCCCAATGGTTCATGGCACCGCTGGCCGCACCAATGCACCATTACCCAACGGACAGGCAGGCAACAATCGCACATTGGGCCAAAATCCGCGCGTTGCCCAAGCGCTGAAAGCCATGTCAGCCCAAGATGGCGGCGAAAATTCAACCAGAGATCATTTCCGCAATGTCTTGGCAGAGGCGGCAGGCCTGATGCAGCCTCAATCATCCGCATCCAATACAGGGCAACAAGCATCACAAACCCGCACACCGGACGCACGCCCAACGATCCAGCGTTTGATCCGCTGATTGCGCGTAGCGCTCTGGCGATCAAGACAAAATATCGGGCGATAAACCAAGCTTGTTCTTGACCTGACTGCGATCAGACGTGACAAAGAAAGAGCAGGGTTTATGCCATAATGTTCTTCCTGCTATATGCCGCTTTGAAAATCATAAGGGAAAGTCCATGTCTTCGCGTCTGCCCGGCCTGTCCGCCATTGCTTCCAACTATCAAGGGCTGCTGTCTGATATTTGGGGAGTGATCCATAATGGTGTTGCCCATAACAAGGAAACGGTGGAAGCCCTTGCCAAATTCCGAAAACAACATGGCCCAGTTATTCTGATCACCAATGCCCCGCGCCCCAATGGCCCCATTTTGAAGCAGCTGGATTTGCTGGGTGTGCCAAAAGACTGTTATGACGCGGTCGTCACCTCTGGCGATGTCAGCCGGGATGCCATTTTGCAAACTGGCAAAACCAAACTCTATCATCTGGGGCCAGACCGCGATTTGCCGCTCTATGAAGGCCTGAATGTCGAGTTGGTTGATGAAAAAGCCGCCGAGCTTGTCTGTTGCACGGGCCTGTTGGATGATGCAGTAGAAACCCCCGATGATTATGATGCCATGCTCAAGGATTTTGCCAAGCGCGGCCTTCAATTCATTTGCGCCAATCCTGATCGCGTTGTCGAAAAAGGCGGCACCCTGATTTATTGTGCCGGAGCCTTGGCCGAGCGGTTCGAAGCCTATGGCGGCGAGCCAATCATGGTCGGCAAACCATGTGGCCCCATCTATGACGCCTCTTTGGCCGAACTGACCAAAGCCAATGGTGGAGAGGTTGAGCGCGATAAAATCTTGCTCATTGGCGACAGTCTGCCAACCGATATGCGCGGCGCACATCATCAAAAGCTGGATGCGCTCTTCATCACAGCAGGCATTCATGCCGCTGATTTTGGCCCCTCAGATGACCCGGATGCAGAGCGGGTGCAACATCGTCTGGATCATGAGGATGTGCAGGCCGTTGGCTTCATGCCGCGCCTTTCCTGGTAGGCTGGCGTTAGGCTCAGGACTCATTAATTTAGCCTATTCTGTTTGTCTTGAAGCATTCAGATAGAAGAACCAAGAGTAAAATAAGGGTGGTTCCCTTTTTGCAGGTCTTGGTTCGATAGATGAGTGCTTCAAGACAAACCCGAAGGGCGAGGCATTTTTGCGCAATGACTGTGTCGTAAAATCTTGAAAATGAACCACATTGTCGCGATTTTCCTCCTTGCCATTGCGCAAAACTGCTCTCGCAGAATGAGCAAAATTAATAGGTCCTGAGCCTAGAAGCTCCATGCAAACCTTTCCAGATTGTAAGGGGTAATTCCTGTGCAAGGGCCTGCCATGCCCTTGCAGAAATTGGGGGAAGTACCTAGCTTTAAGCTGAGAGAGCTAGTCTCTCTATCTCCATTTTCTCATATGGCTGACAATTCATTCAGCAATGCAGAAGCCTGTCAGGAAAAGCCCCATGTCCTTAATTGCCTGTCCAACCCGTGCACTGGTTTCAATGAGCGGAGCTGACTGTGAAAGTCTGCTGCAACGCCTGATCACAACCAATCTGGACAAACTGGAGCAAGGACAGGCCGGATTCGGCGCTTTACTGGCACCTCAGGGCAAAATTTTGATGGATTTTCTCGTCACCCGGCAAGAAACAGGTTTCCTGTTTGATATGCATAGCCAACTGGTCGATGCCTTTATCAAGAAAATGACTCTGTATAAAATGCGCTCTGATGTCAGCCTTGAAAAAGACAGCCGCATCGTCGCTGTATCGCTGAACCAGCCACAGGGCGAAGAAGCAGGGCAAACCGCTCTTATGGTGAAAGATCCTCGCCATGGGCTTTTGGGTTGGCGCTGTTATCTTCCCAAAGACCATGAGGTTGATCTGCAAGAAGACAGCCAAAGTCTTGTGCGCGCCCATATTGAAGCTGGGGTGCCTCAGGGAAGCGTTGAAGAGGGAGAAGGGGATTTTGTCTATGGCACTTTGTTTCCCCATGATGCCCATCTCGATCAATTGGGCGGCATCGATTATGAGAAAGGGTGCTATGTGGGACAGGAAGTCGTCTCGCGTATGCATCATCGGGGCACAGCCCGCAAACGCATGGTCAAAGTCAGCGCTGATAGTCCTTTGCTGTCTCAGTCAGCCATTATGGCCGAGAACAAAACTATAGGCCAAATTGGCCTTGCGCAGGGCAATCAGGCACTGGCCCAAATCCGACTTGACCGCCTTAGCACCGCCTTGGCCAACAATCAGCCCGTGCAAAGTGAGCAAGGACAGAGCCTGTCAATCAGCTTGCCTGATTATGTCGATTTTGCGGATCAGTTTGATGGGGCATAAAAGAGCAGGATAGCCTATGCCCTATGCGACAAAAGGCTTGGGCGCGATCAGAAAAAGTCTGTGTTTCCAGCCACCATATTTAGAATTTGGTAAGCATAAAGTCCTTATATAACTGGCATATGGGGGACGTAAAATATGCTGGTTGAGATTCATATTTTAAAAGATTTATTCAATGACATAGCCGCCTATGCGCAGGATAGAATTGACAATGGGGATGTCAGTGGTCCGCGGTATGGTGCGCTTTTAAAAATGCTTTGGTGTGGAACATCGGGCGAGCCTTGCTATACAAGCTGCCAATCCATGGCCGATGCCATTCAGCTGTTAAGGGATCTGGATAAGTGCGAGAAGCTGGATGAGTTTTTCATCACTCTCACGGCCCAAATGCTCGAAACCTTCCCAAATGGCGGCGCCGAGCTGGATGATTTTGATGCCTTGCGCAAAATGTCCAGTGAAATCGGAAAAGTGATCCCGTTGGAAGCAATCAAATTGCCCAAAGAAACAGATCAGCAAGAAGAGGCCGCTGAGACGACATCCTTGCCAGCCGCACAAGACGAGAAAATCGCTTAAAGCAACATCTGTGAATGCCAAGAGAGTGCCGGCGATTTCTCCACCTTGATGAAAAATGCCCGCTTCATGCGGGCATTTATGAGTCTAAGCCCTAGGCTCAGGGCTTATTTTCCCTGCAACTTGCCGCGTTTTAGATGTTCATCCAAGCGGGGCATCATCTCGACAAAATTGCATGGCATATAGCGATAATCCAATTGATTGATCAAAATGCCATCCCAGGCATCTTTGCAGGCTCCGGTGGAACCGGGAATCACAAAAATATAAGTGGCATTGGCCACGCCACCAGTGGCGCGCGACTGAATGGTGGACGTACCAATTTTCTCATAAGACTGCATATGAAAAACGCTGGAAAAGCCATCCATGGTCTTTTCAAACAAGGGCATCATGGCCTCTGGCGTAACATCCCGGCCCGTAAAACCAGTCCCACCCGTTGAAATGATCACATCAATATCAGGATTGGCAATCCATGCTTTGGCCTGCGCCTGAATGGCCTCCACTTCGTCTTTGACAATGGCACGATCTGCCAAAAGATGCCCAGCTTTTTCCAGCCGATCCACCAATGTTTGACCAGAGCGATCCTCGGCCAAGGTGCGGGTATCGGAAACCGTCAGAATAGCAATTTTCATGGGCACAAAAGGGCGGCTTTCATCAATCCCGGCCATATCTCTGTCCTTCTCTTATATTCGTGCTGTCATTTGCATAGCACCATGCCAGAGAATGAGAAAAAGAAAATTGCCCCAAGTCAATAGTCAAAAATTGGCTTGGTAATTTTGTAAAAGCTGCATAAGCCATGTGACATGGGATCATCTGATCTTTTCTTCGCATGAGATCGGTTTCATTGCGCGCAACCAGGTAAGAAAAGCCTTTTGCGGGGGCAGCAATCGGCGTTCTGCATTCCAGACGATGTGATAGGAATTGGTTTGGGCCATCTGCGTGTTATCAAGACGACAAAGCCGCCCATCGGACAGGGTCTCAAGACAAAGAGGCGTGCGCGCCATGCCAATGCCAACTCCGCCCAAAATGGCTGCTTGCACCTGATCATAAGAGCCAAAATGGCGAAAATTTGCGTCTTTGGGGAGCTTTGATCCGGTGATGTCGCTCCATTGCTCCCATTCTTCAGGATGCAAATCATTCATGATGAGAGGCACATGCTCAATGACATGCGCCCATGGCATCGCACGGATTTGATGATGCAAGGAAGCACAGGCAACCGGAAAAATATCTTCCGTGCAAAAAAGCTCATGCTGATATCCCTCCCACGGGCCAGTGCCTCGGCGCAGCGCAAAATCGATCATTTCCGTTTTGAGATTGCAAACCCGATTGGTGGCAATCATTTGCAGATCAATCAAAGGATGAGCGTCATAAAAAGAGGCAAGATTGGGGGCCAGCCAAAGCGAGGACAGAGTGGGAGGCGTGGAAAGGGTGATGCGATTGGGCTGTGGTTTTATGGCCAGCAATCCGGCCTCAATCTCACGCAAGGCATTGGCAATATGAGAATAGAAAAGATGGCCTGCCTCGGTTAAGTGAGCACCATTGCGTCCCCGCGCCAAAAGCTGCACGCCCAGATGGGCTTCGAGACGTGCAATTTGATGGCTGACAGCCGATTCACTGACCCCCACTTTTTCAGCCGCACTGCGAAATTGGCCGCTATCAGCCACAGCAACAAAGGCACGCAGATTTTGGATGGGCGGATACATGACAGATTTTCATCTTTCTCTGACAAGACTTCGTTCGACTGATTGTATTTTCAAAGGATAAAAGAAGAAAAGCAATCATTTGGAGAAAAATATGACAATTTTTCATTTAAAACAGCGCTTTGAATCAAGCTGTGGAACCCTTGCTCATGATACATTCGGGCAAGGCCCGGATGTGGTGCTGGTCCATGGAACCCCCGCCAATTCGGTTGTTTGGTCTGGTGTCATAGAGCGTCTTCAAAACCATTATCGCTTTCATGTGCTCGATTTGCCCGGTTATGGGGCATCGGAAAAATTTGACGGGCAGGACGTGCGCCTGCGCTCCTTTGCCCGCGTGCTGGCGCAATGGATCAGAGCCAAAGAGCTGGTTCGTCCTATTTTGGTAGGGCATGATTTTGGCGCGGCCACAGTAATGGGCGCCCATTTGGTTGAAAAGCTTGATGTAACAGCAATTTGTGTCAGCGATGGCGTGCTTCTCTCGCCATGGGGCACCACTTTTTCCCGGCATGTCAAAGAGCATGAAGCCATTTTTGCCAATGTGCCTGATTACATCCATCAGGCGGTCTTAAAAGCGCATCTGAAAACAGCAACATCGCACAAGATTGACCCAGCCCTGATGCAACAATTAATTGCGCCATGGACAGGAGAAGAAGGGCAAAAAGCCTATTACCGTCAGGTCGGACAATATGATTATGACTATACGCAAACCCTCGAAAAGCTCTATCCATCCATAACAATTCCCACGGCTATTTTCTGGGGAGAAGAGGATCAATGGGTGGATCCTTCAGAGGGGAAAAGACTGTCTGGCATGATCAATGGATCGGTGTTGAGACCATTGCCCGATGCAGGCCATTTCGCCATGCTTGATGTGCCCGGCCTCTTTTCAAACTATTTGCATGAATGGCTGACGAGCATTTGCCGCTCTTAAAAGCAAGCAAACACTCTTGATGGGAGCCAAAAAAATCCGTCTTTGGAACAATGGGAAAGCAACAAATCGACAGACTACTCTATCTTGCCAGCCAATAGAGCAATCTGCTCTGGCCATGCAACAAGGCAAGCCAGACAGTTTCATTGCTTTGTGATCCCATTTTCACAAAGACGGATCAAAGTTAGCCTTATTCCACATCATCCCTTGCAATGTGGGTGGATTTCAAAATCAATCAAAAATAATCAATAGCCTCAAATGAAATACCAATTGCGCAGGCAAAGATGCACCGCATCTCCTGTTTTGCCTGAATGCCTTGATAGAACAAACAAACTGAACGCACCCTGAGGTTGGCGTTCATGCTGGATTCATCTATCTGAACAAGTCGCGGCCCTGCTACAAGCACATAAGGCGGACAAGCCCGACGTTAAACGAGCGCAAGCACTGAAAGTTTCAAAAAATAAGTTTCATTCCCGCCCGGTTTGCACTAGGGTCCGCGCTAGGTTGAGACCTCATAATCTTGTTGTTTTCGGCGTCAAAACGGCAAAGAGCAGGTTGTTTTATGAGACCTCAATCTGGAATATTGAGACATTCAAGACGAGAAGCATCGCGCATGACTGATACGCTTGCCCCCCACATGCAACCCGAACGCTCCTTTCAGGGTATGATTTTGGCCCTGCAACGCTATTGGGCGGATTATGGCTGTGCCGTGCTCCAGCCCTATGACATGGAAGTGGGCGCAGGAACATTTCACCCGGCGACAACCTTGCGCGCCCTCGGTCCCCGTCCATGGCGTGCCGCTTACGTGCAGCCATCCCGCCGTCCAACAGATGGACGCTATGGCGAAAATCCCAATCGCTTGCAGCATTATTATCAATTTCAGGTTTTGCTGAAACCAAGCCCCAAAGATTTGCAGGATCTTTATCTCGGCTCCCTCAAAGCCATTGGCATTGACAGCTCAATCCACGATATCCGCTTTGTTGAGGATGATTGGGAAAGCCCGACCCTTGGTGCCTGGGGCCTTGGCTGGGAATGCTGGTGCGATGGCATGGAAGTCTCCCAATTCACCTATTTCCAGCAGGTGGCCGGCATTGAATGCGCCCCGGTGGCAGGCGAGTTGACCTATGGACTGGAACGACTGGCCATGTATGTGCAGGGCGTCGATAATGTCTATGATCTGAACTATAATGGCCGCGATGGCGCGGATCGGATTTCTTATGGCGATGTCTTTTTGCAGGCAGAGCAGGAATATTCGCGCCACAATTTTGAATATGCCAACACGGAAATGCTGTTCAGCCATTTCAAGGATGCGGAAGCGGAATGCAAATCCATTCTGCAACAGGGCAGGGAAGCAGGCAGTGAAGCAGGGCTGCACCATTGTGTGCTGCCTGCTTATGACCAATGCATCAAGGCCTCTCACGTCTTCAATTTGCTCGATGCCCGCGGCGTCATTTCTGTGACCGAGCGTCAAAGCTATATCCTGCGCGTGCGCGAATTGGCCAAAGCCTGTGGCGAAGCCTTTTTGCTGACCGAGGCCGGGGGCGTTGGCTTTAACGGCTGATCATATTTCAAATGACAACATAAAAGCCCGCGTCATTGTCATCTATGACGCGGGCTTTTGTTATTCTGGAAAGAACGAACAGGCACTTTTATCCGTTATCTTTATGATCCGATTTTTTCATCTTTTCTTTCATCCGCTCCAGTTGCTCGCGAAATTTCTCGCAAGGATCAATCTCATCCACCCTTGGCGTGAACCAGACATAATCGTAAAGCTTGGCATCAAAGGCCGGATACTCTTCGACATGGATTTTGTCGCGCACCACTTCAAGCACGGCGACAGAGAGGATTTCCTTATCCTGATCCAGAAAGAAGGGAACCCCCCGGTCTTTTCGCACATGCCCATTGCCAGCAATGAGGATTGCAGGGCGATCTTTGCCATGAACGCGCATGGCACGCCCCATAAAGGCATCCTTAAGGCGTTGCAAAGTGACAAGCGGCGCCATTTGCGCGCGTCCCATCATACCACAATGGGAGTCAACCAGCTCATCCAACAGGCTATCACGCTGCTCTTCATTATAATCTTGCTCCCAGCGAAGGCCTTTCAAGTCGTCTTTTGATAAAGCGCCCCCACGCCCTATATCCATTAGCATTTTGCGGTTTGGATTGCCGGCAAAGAAAGCCGCACCCGCCTCGCGGCCCTTGGCAAAAATGGGCTGATAATCCAGCCAGCTTGGCCAGCCGCGCGCTTCCCACTCAACAATGGTTCCAAGTTCTTCAAGGCTATAACTGTCAGCCTTATCCAAACTGTCCTGATGAGCAGGCTCCAGCATTTCAAAAATAAGCGCAGCAGGTTTGGAAGATTCTTGCAAAATAGCCGCGCTCAATTCGGCTTGCACCTGATGATGACGGGCATTGTCATGCTTCTCGCCCAACAGCACAAAGTCAGCTTTTCTTAAGGCCGCTTTCAGCCTATCGGCATCAAGTTCGCTGGATGTACTGGTCTTCCAAATGGTGTCAACCAAAGCATGATCAGATAAAAGCAAAGACGTCTCCTTGGCAGAAACAGGCTCAGCCGCATGAGCGGAAAAGGACGCAAGAAAAAAGATCCCAATCAGGCGCATAAACAGACAAGCAAGGGGGAAAAAGCGAAAAGAGGGCATGGATCCTCCAGAAATGGCAGAAGCTTTGGGCGCAAGAATTAGCCTAGGGCATTTAGGTGCTTTCAAACAGCTCTCTGATAGGACTATCCATTGAAACTTGCATCAAAGCCGGCAAAACGGCAAGCTGACATTTTTCGGGGGAGAGACAAGATGGATATATCCTGGATAGTGCTGGCCATTCTCATTGCCTTGGCCGTCTATGCCATCACCATTTACAACAAGCTAGTCAAAGGCCGCCAAATGGCTGACGAAGGCTGGTCGGGCATTGATGTGCAATTAAAGCGTCGCTCCAATCTCATTCCCAATCTGGTTGAAACGGTCAAAGGCTATACAAGCCATGAGCAGGATGTGCTGCACAAAGTGACCGAAATGCGCGCCCGGGCAGCCGGGGCCTCCAATGGTGGAACGGCCGAGCGGGCGCAGGCCGAAAGTGATTTGTCAAAGGCGCTGGTATCCCTCATGGCCGTGGCCGAAAATTATCCCGATCTCAAAGCCAGCGATACATTCGCCACTTTGCAAAAGGAACTTTCCTCGGTCGAAGACGAGATCCAGATGGCTCGCCGCTATTATAACGGCACTGTTCGCGACCAGAATATTCTGGTCGAGAGTTTCCCCTCCAACATTGTGGCCAACAGCTTTCAGTTCGTCAAACGCAGCTATTTCGAACTGGAAAATGAGGCCGAACGGCAGGTGCCAAAAATCGATTTTTAATCAATGCCCTCAGACGATAAAGAGAGTGAACCCACACGATTTTAAGGGAATGATATGCCTGTTTTGTCTTGTTTATTGCGCTTCATCACGATTATTGGGCTGGCATTTTTATGGATGATGCCGGCATCCCTTGCCAAGGCACAGGAAGATATTCTCGATTATCAGGTTGATATTTTTGTCAATCTGGACCGCTCCATTGATGTGGTCGAAACCATCACGGTGGATGTCAAAGGCCAGCAAATCAAGCGCGGTATTTTCCGCGATCTGGTGGTACAATATACCTATGACGATGGCACCATTGCCAATCTGGATGTCAGCAACATCGAGATCCATCGCAATGATCAGCCAGAGCCATTTGATACCAGCTATGTGAATCATTATTTGCGTATGAAAATAGGCCAGAAAGATCATTTCCTCCCCCATGGCCCCCATACTTATCGCATTGCCTATCGCGTTGATGACTTTGTGGATTTCTTTGAGGACGTGGATGAAGTCTTCTGGAATGCCATTGGCACCAATTGGCAATTCCCGATCAGCAAGGCCAATGTCTCGCTCACTTTGCCAGAAGGTGGCAATATTCTGCAATCGGTCATTTATACTGGACGCGATGGCAGCACCGATCAGGAAGGCACCATCACCAAACAAACCAAAACCTATATCAATTACAAAGCCAATCGTCCCCTTGCGGTGGGCGAGGGCATGACCATTGCTGTTGGCTGGGAAAAAGGCTTCATTGCCCCGCCAACCGAGCGGGAGCTGCAAGTAAAGGCCCTGATCAAACAAAGCCCGCTTTATGGGCTGATTCTGTTGGCGTTTGGCAGTTTTGCTTACTTTTATCGGGCTTGGCGCAAAGTCGGCCAAGACCCAAAAGCCGGGGCCGTTATTCCCCGTTTCCATCCACCAAAAGACATTTCACCGGCTTTGGCCTCCTATATTCAAGGGGTCGGCAGTTTCATCGGTTCCAACCAAAAAGCCTTCATGGCCAGCCTGATCAGCCTGTCAATCAAGGGCTTTTTGCTGTTGGACAAAAGCCAGAGCAAATTGAGCGTAAAGCGCCTTGAAAAGACCCATTCCGGCGAGCTGGAAACACTCCCGGTTGGCGAAAAGCGACTGATGGGCAGCCTTTTCTATGACAATCTCTATAGCGATGAAGAAAGCCCGAAAAAGAAAAAGGGACGCAACAAACTGGTTTTTTCCGATCTGAAATATTCGCAAATGTCAGCTGTTATGTCCGCTTTCACCAGCGAGATTGAAAAGAAAACCAAAGAGACCTATTTCAATCGCAATTATGACGCGGCCATTCCCGCCATTGTGGTTTTGATTCTGGCCTCAATTGGCTTCATTGCAGCCACCATTTTTGTCAATCCCCATAATGTCGGCGCGATCATGGCCTGCATTCTGGGCGTGATTTCTGGTGCTATCATCTATGGATGCCGGGTCTTGTGGCGCTCCAATAGGACAGCTGGCATTGTTGTCTCACTGGCAGTGCTGGCCTTTGCGGCTTTCCTGATCTTTCTTGGCGCGACAGAACCTTATGGATTTTTGGGAATCGATGGTCAGGATCTCATTGTCTTGATCCTGTTCACGCTCATGACATTGCTCATTCCCTTGGGCTTTGAATTGATGAAAGCCCCAACCAAGGAAGGGCAAAGGATCATTGATGAGCTGAATGGCCTGAAGTTATTCATGACGGTGGCCATTGCAGATAAAGCAGCGTCTATCGATATGCCAGATCTGACGCCAGCGTTGTATGAAGACCTGTTGCCCTATGCCATGGCTCTTGGGGTTGAGAAGCAATGGACGCAGAATTTCGAAAGTCTGGTCTTTAGCCAGCTACCCCCAGCCGAGTATTATGACCCCGACTGGTATGAAGGCGATTATCGACAAGGGCACTTTAGCAGCGCTGATATGGACAGTATGAATGCCGCTCTCTCCAGCGATCTGGGCGATAGCCTGACCGCACCCGCTTCCTCTGGATCAGCCTCCAGTGGCGGTGGCTCAAGCGGCGGTGGGGGAGGCGGCGGCGGTGGCGGTGGCTGGTAAGTTTACCACTTTCTCTGCAATGGAATCCGCAAAGAGAAGCTGATCATAGACGCTCTGCAATCGGGCGAAAACTTGTCCGGTGATAGGGGCAGGGACCAAGGCGATCCAGAGCCTCGATATGGGCCTTGGTGCCATAGCCCATATGCGTCTCAAAGCCATAACCGGGATAGAGCAGACCGAGCCGCTTCATCATACGGTCACGGCTGACCTTTGCCACAATAGAGGCCGCAGCAATGGAGACAGAGCGTCTGTCTCCCTTAATCACCGCTTCCCCGCGCACAGGGCTATCTGAAGGCACATCCCGGCCATCAAACAGGCAATAACTGGGGGAAAGGGGAAGCGCACGAATGGCCGCACACATGGCCCAAAGGGTCGCGGCGCGAATATTCATCGCATCAATGCGCGCAGCACTAGCAGATGCCACGCTCACATGTGCGCTACGGCAAATGGCATCAAAAAGGGCCTCACGCTTTTTCTCGCTGAGTTTTTTGGAATCATTCAATCCATCGGGAATGGCTTGGGGGTCCAAAATCACAGCCGCCGTAACCACAGGGCCTGCCAGCGGCCCCCGGCCAACTTCGTCAATCCCGGCAACCAGACCACCGCTCAAACGAAACCCATGCTCTTCCAAGGCATAATCCGGCCCATCCTGATCAGGAAAGAAAAGATCGCTTTGCTTGGCTTTGGACTGTCCTTTTTTTGCGCGTGCTGAGGCTTTAGCGACCCGAGCCATTGCCGCGTCCTCCAAGCTTCAAACCCGGTGCCGGGCGCTCGGCCAAAACATCGCGGCGAAAACGAAATAAGGCTGCCGGACGGCCACCTGTTGTGGTGGAATGAGCACCGGTTGGTTCCACCAATTGTCCCTGCTCAACAAGGCGGCGGAAATTTTGCTTGTGCAAATGACGGCCAGAAATGGCCTCGACGCTGGCTTGCAATTGTGTGAGGGTAAAGGTTTCAGGCATCAATTCAAAAACAATCGGACGATATTTGATTTTGCCCCGAAGACGCGAAATAGCAGTGGCCAGAATGCGCCGATGATCCATTTGCATGGCACGGCCCAACAAGACAGAGGCCTCTAGCTGTTGGCTGCTTCCCCGATCCGCATAAAATTCGGCAACAAGGCCAGCTTCATAGAGCAATTCATAGCGCTCCAAAACCCGCTCTTCATCCCAAGGCATACCATCCATGCCAAAGAACAGGCGCAGCCTTTCTTCCCGGCTCAAAGATCGGTGGGCATCTTCCGGCTCGGCTGTGTCCAGCCATGTCTGTAAGGCTGGCAAAATTTGGCTATCCAACAGGGCAGGGCGGCCCTCTCGCCAATCTTCCCACGGGAAGTAATCATACCAATTGCACCATTGAGCCCCAAGCGCTGCCAAGGCTTCGTTGGTCTCACAAGTGTTCAGATCAGCGGAGACCCCATCTTCGCGATGGGTGAGGGCCAAATAGCCAATTGAGACTTCATGCGGACCGGCCTGAGCGGCATCAAAGGCCCGTCCTCGATCCCCAAAGGAATAAAGCTGTTCGACATAGCCAAGTTTCAGAGCGGTTTGTTGCTCCACCCAGGCCCGAAGCCCTGCCTCCAGCGTGCGATGCTGGCCTGGATCAAAAGGACCATAGGGCAACAGCCCCAACAGGGGCGGCTCTTGCTCACAAGACAAATGAATTTCCAGACTGACGGGCATCAGATCATGGATGGCTATGATAGCGGCATTCAGCCCTATTTCAATGGAACGGGAAGAGCGAGGCATCGAATCAGACACGCATATCACCTTGATCTGAAAACTGGAATGTGATCAAAGCACAAGGCTGCACAGGCTGCAATTGCTCTCTCGTCCCATCCATTGCTGCGTGGATGGGTTTTAATCCTTATGGACAGAAATATCCGGGGCATCAACGGCCTTCATGCCGACACAATGATAGCCGGAATCCACATGATGAACTTCACCAGTCACGCCACGGGAATAGTCGGAGAGGAAATAAACAGCCGAATCGCCCACTTCATCAATCGTCACGGTACGGCGCAGAGGCGAATTATATTCATTCCATTTCAGGATATAGCGGAAATCACCAATACCGGACGCTGCCAGCGTCTTGATAGGCCCGGCAGAAATGGCATTGACGCGAATATTCTGCTTGCCCAAATCCTCAGCCATATAACGCACAGACGTCTCAAGCGCAGATTTTGCAACACCCATCACATTATAATGTGGCATGACTTTTTCAGCGCCATAATAGCTCAAAGTCAGCAGCGATCCGCCATCCGTCATCAGCTTTTCAGCCCGCTGGGCAATCGCGGTAAAGGAATAGCAGGAGATGAACATGGATTGTGCAAAATTCTCGGCGCTTGTATCCACATAGCGGCCAGTCAGCTCTTCCTTATCGGAATAGGCAATGCAGTGAACCACAAAATCAAGCTTGCCCCATTCTTTTTCGATATTGGCAAAAACCGCATCAATCGAATCGGAATCGGTGACATCACAATGCCCGGCAACAAAGGCCCCCAATTTGTCGGCAAGAGGTTCCACCCGCTTTTTCAGGGCATCCCCCTGATAGGTAAAGGCCAGCTCGGCACCTGCATCCGCACAGGCCTGAGCAATGCCCCAAGCAATTGAGCGCGTATTTGCAACACCCATGACCAGACCACGTTTGCCCTTCATCAATTGAGGCTTGTCAGACATCGATTCCCTCTTTTTGCGTCGCGCTCAAATGCAGACCTGCAATCAGGTTGCCTTGATCACATAAGGCCAAAACAGACAGGCCTTGCCATGGCTGCTTTGACGAACAGATAAATAAAACAGGCAAGACAAGGCCCGTTTGATAAACAATGTGGCGCCTTTATCCAACACAAAGTGCCGCAAATGCAATGGCTAATTGGCAAGGCGTGCATGAGCTATGCTCAAACTTTGTTACAATTTCTTAACCGCACCGACCAAAAGACACAGGAAAACACGCTCAAAGCACCAATCGTTGGGAAGAATAGGCAAATAGATCGCGCGTAAAAAGCCAGTGCCAAAAAACGGCAGTCATCAACGATCTCAACAATTGCCAAGAGATATGCACGCGATCAAAAAGAAGTATCACGGCGAAACAAACCCGCCATGATAATGTTTGTATAATAAGGCAAAGCAATGCCAATCAGAGCATATAACAGGCAGTGGAGATGCCTAAAGACCGCGAAAGGTCAGGCCCGAATGGCTGCCACAGGTTCATCCTCAATAAAAAAAGGTGCTCTGTGACCATTGATAATGCAATCCATTGCATAGCCTAAATGGGTAGGCAAATCACTTTGGCGGCCTTTATTGAGCCATTCCTGTCCCAACCCGAACAAAAGTGAGACGAGAATTTCGCTCAACATGTCAGGCTTCGTGCTGCTTTCCAGCTCCCCACTCTCAACTGCTTTTTGACAAAGCCGTTCCAACGTGAAGCGCAATTGACTTGCGGCACATTTTTTTTGCTCAAGCTGGCTGTCTTCATCCCGTAAATTACGAGAAAAAACAAGCGCCAGCCAAACACCCGGATTGCTACGGAAATCTGCCGCCATCTCGACCATGACATTTTTGCCAAGGGCGATCGGGTCATTCCATTGATCCGTTTGTCCAATCAGCATTTTCAAGCGCTCAATCACACGATTATTGGCTTCCTCAAGGATAGCATCATGCAATTGTTGTTTTGAGCGGAAATGTCGAAAGATTGCTGGCTGCGATATCCCCACAATATTGGCAAGCTCAGTCGTTGAAAGAGAAAGATGTCCTGCTTCTTCGATACAGGAAAAAGCAGCATTAATTATTTCTTGTCGCCGATACGCACTGTTCATTCTACGAACAGGTCGTTTCGACTGTTTCATACCTTGTTCAGGCATCCAGCTGTCCCCTTGCTGTGATGCAATTTCATGTTACACACTATAAATTACAAAAAATTGAAAGTTATCGCTATCTTTTTTAGCGCATAGTGCACCTTTTGATGCATATTTTAGTTCAAATGGCCTAAAAACGGCATTTGACTTGTTAGTAAATGCTCGTTTTTGAGAGATCTGGTACAAAATACGGTTTTCTTGCAAATTTTCGATATATTTGATTCGCCTTATTTTCGCACAAATACGGATGTCCATGCTCTGACATTATATATCAATTGCGTGACGTTTCATTAGGACAGCAAGGGCATTTGGCCATAAACAGAGCACCAAGGCCTCAGGGTTTGATATGTCAGGGTATGTCTTTTACACTGGCTTTAGGCGTCTTGTGAGGCGCTGTATCTTTGGCTTCTTTGCCTTGGTACTGTTTGACCTTGGTACTTTTCCCAACTCATGATCTGGTATCATTTTCATGTCACTATCTTCCTTACCTTCCTCTTTTGACACGCATCTTGGCTGGTTTGAAACCTTGCTGGGACCGGATCATTGCCTAACGGCTGACAGCGACACAAAGCGCTATTGTCGTGAGCCGCGTGAGAAATTTCCGGGTCGCTGCTGGCTGGTTGTGCGACCGGGCAATCGTGATGAGGTGGCACAAATCATGGCTTATGCCGTCCAGCATGATCTGGCCATCGTCCCGCAAGGGGGCAATACGGGATTGGTCGGGGGGCAAATCCCGGATGAAAGCGGTTTGCAGATTGTCATAAGCTGTGAACGGCTGAACAAAATCCGCTCTCTGGATCCTGTTGGCAA